>CBFCZJ010000030.1:0-19114 GCA_965602445.1 uncultured Desulfobacterales bacterium
CACGGGATCGGTATCCACACCGGCAAGGTGCTGGCGGGCAACGTGGGAAGTCCGGAAAGACTCGTCTATGCCATGGTCGGAGACGCGGTCAACATCGCCTCCCGGCTTCAGGTCCTCAACAAGACCTGCGGCACGGACATCCTGGTCAGCCGGGCGGTGGCCGACCGACTGGCGGGCCTCGACATCGAATTGACGCCGATGGGAACCTTTCCGATCCGAGGAAAAAGCGAAGAGATCGAAATCTTTTCACCCGCCCCCGGCGAGGAGGCCAAAACGGCAGCGCAAACAACAGACGCACGGTCCCGTTCATGAAAGGAGAGGATCGATGAGCCCGCGGTCGCATGGCATTTGCCTGGGGCTGGTACTTTTGCTGCTCACTGCCCCGGCAACCGGGGCCTTGGCAGAATCATCGGCGGACACCTTCGTCAATTCCCTGGAAATGGCATTCGTTCGGATCCCTGCCGGCAATTTTGTCATGGGCAGCCCCGTCGACGAGCCGAACCGGGATTTGTCGGAGACGCAGCACCGGGTGCGGATCTCCAAACCGTTTTTTATCCAGACCACCGAGGTCACCTTACGGCAATGGCGGATGATCATGGGACGAAAAATGCTGTTTGACCGGAAGGGCCCGGGCATGATGCCGGTCGCCGGGGTCTCCTGGCATGACTGCCGGGAGTTCATCCAGCGGCTCAACGCGCGCGGAGAAGGCCGCTACCGGCTTCCCACCGAGGCCGAGTGGGAATATGCCTGCCGCGCGCAAACCACCTCGGCCTACAGCTGGGGCGATCGCATCGACTGCAAAAAGGCGATGTATGCCAACAGCCCGATGAAAACCAACGAATGCGTCGCCCTCCATCGAGACACCGGCATGCCGGTCAACGGCCCTGCCCGGGTCGGGAGCTACGCGCCCAACCCCTGGGGGTTGTACGATATGCACGGCAATGTGTGGGAGTGGTGCGGCGACTGGCTGGCCGACTATGACACAACCGGCGCCGTCGATCCCGCCGGACCGGACCGGGGCGACCTGCGGGTGAAAAGGGGCGGAAGCTGGTTCGGTTGGGGGCCGGCCTGCCGCTCTGCCAACCGCGCCGGCGCCCACCCGGCCAGCCGGCTGGACACCACCGGCTTCCGGCTGGTGATGGAGGGGGAGTGAATCTCGTTGATTGGATAAATGGTCGATGGGTCGATTCGGAAAGCTTCCTATCCGGGAACGGGGAAAAACCTATCCGGGCTTCCAACCGGTCGACGCAGCAACCACTTAACTATTTGACCATTTGACCAATCAACCGCTTGACCATTTGACCACTTGACCCTTTAACCAATCAACTCTTTCCGGCCCCATCGCAGATCATGCTCAATTTTCTAAATCGCTGGTTCAAGGTCAACAAGGGCGAAATCGGGATGTTCGCCGGCGCCCTGGTGCTTTTGTTCCTTGTCCGCAGTGCCGACATGATCTTCAACAACTACGCAGAAACCGCCTTTTTAAAGCGCTTCGGCGTCGAGTACCTGCCCGTCATGTACATGGTCAACAGCCTGGCCATCTTTTTCGTGATGGGTTTCATGACCGGCCTGTTGACCCGCATGCCCGGTTCCCGTTTGCTGACCTACCTGCTGTTTTTCTGCGGATTCACCGTTGCCGGCACCCGGTTTCTGATTCCCATGGGATGGGACCTGGTTTACCCGGTGCTGTTCGTCATGAAAACGCTGTACGAAGCCCTCCTGGGGCTTCTTTTCTGGAACATGGCAAACGACCTGTTCAACACCCGCCAGAGCAAGCGGCTGTTTCCCCTGATCTCCGCCGGCGGGGTCTGCGGCGACATCCTGGCCGGTTTCGGCACGCCGGCCATCGCCGGCTGGATCAGGATCGACAATCTGCTGCTCGTGTACCTGGCGGTGACGGTTGCCGGGGCCCTGGTCGTCCGCACCATGGGGACGCGGTATCCGACGCTGCTGCTGACCGGCGGCGACAGCAAAGACAAACGCAAGAGATCCTCCCTGGTCGATGAAATTCGCAGGACGGTGCCTTTGATGAAAGCGTCGTTCCTGATTAAGATCCTGGTCTTTATGACCTTTTTCCCGAACGTGATCATCCCGATCATGAATTTCCAGTTCAACTTCATCATCAACGAAATGTTTGCCACAGAAGGGGGGCTGGTCGCGTTTTTAGGCTATTTCAAAGGCAGCATGAACGTGGTGAGCCTGGTGATCCTGCTTTTCGTGGGCCGGATCTACGGCCGCTGGGGGCTGCCGGTGGCCCTGATGTTCCACCCCACCAATTATCTGTTTGTCTTTATGGGTTTTCTCCTCCGGTTCGACATCTTTGCGGCCGTCTACGCCCGGTTGTCGACCAACGTCATCCGAACCACGCTGCACAAACCGGCGACCGACATCCTCATGGGGTTGATCCCGGTCGACCAGCGGGCGGTGCTTCGGCCGTTTCTGCGGGGAACCGTCGTGCGGGTCGCCCTGCTGATCGGCTCCGGGTCGATCCTGATCGGCGAGCATCTCTTCCATCCCCGCTACCTGTCGCTGGTGGCCCTCCCCTGTGTGGCGGCCTGGCTCGGCTCGATCCTCAGTCTGAAAAAACGATACTCGGAGATCCTGCTCGACCTGATCTCCAAAAACCAACTCGATCTGAAATCGATGGGAAAACAGGATGTCAGCCAGCTCTTTGGCGACCGCGGCACCCGCAACCGCCTGGCCGCCGAATTTTCCGCAGCCCGCGGCGAATCGGCCCTCTGGTATGCCCGGTTGCTGCGGTCGATCGGGTACCCGAACCTGGACCGTCTCCTGCTGAACGCCCTCGATGAACAGGAGCCGGCCGTCCAGGTAGCCTTGATCGACATGGTCTCTGACGCCTCGAACCGGCAAAAGGCCGAGCGGCTGAGCCGGTTTCTCGATGCGGAGGATCCCGAAGTCGTGGCGAGGGCCCTGGAGGTAGCCAGCCGGCTCGATCCGGCTGCGGCGGCCGGCATCGACTTTGGGAGATTTTTAAGCGGTTTCGGTCCGAAAAGCACGGGGTATGCGGCCGCGGCCCTTTTCCAGAGAAACCCGGAGCGGCATGAAGACCGGATCGCGCAGTGGCTCGACAGCGCCGAACCGGACACCATCCGGGCCGGTGTGATCGCCGCAGGACAGGCCGGCCGCAGGCGCTTTGCAGAAGCGCTGACCCGGCTGACAGCCGATGACCGGACCGAGGCATTCCGGGCCGAGGTCATCGAGAGCCTCCGGCGGGTCGGACCGCTGGAAGATCCCTCCATCTTTGTTCCGTTTCTCTCCGATGAGAGCAGCAAGGTCCGGTACGCGGCCCTTCAGGCCACACAGGTGGCCGACGATGAGACCCTGTCCCGGGTGATCGACATGGTGGGTGATTCTTCCCGAAAAATCCGGGAACTGGCCAGGGAAAAAATCGAGACCGCGCCCCATCAGAATACGAAAATGCTCATCGAGGCCCTCAACAACCCGCGGCGCCGGGTGCGCGAACAGATCTATGAAATCCTGGAGTCCCTCAACATCCGGGACCTGGACGCCTATCGCTACGTCCGCGGGCAGGCCAAAGAATCGTATCGATGCCTGGCGGCCGCACAACGGCTTTCGCAGTTTGCCCCCTGCGACGAGCGGGATCTGCTTATCGATCATTTCCGCCAAAAGCAGCAGATGATCCTGGAAAACGCGCTCCGGGTGCTTGCCGCCCAGGACGGCACCGGAAAGATGGTCATCATTTTGCGCGGCATTCTGTCTTCGGATGCGGCGCAGCGTTCCAACGGAATCGAAGCTTTGGATGAACGGCTGGAAAAGATGGTCTCAAAGATCCTCTTGCCGCTGCTGGAGCCGGCAGATCCGGCAGCGGCGCTGGCCGAAGCCCGCAGACGGCTCGATGTGGAGTCGGCGCCGCAAGACGACGGAATTTTTTTACACCAGCTTCTCGACAGCAAAGACTGGGTGGTTCAGATGCTGACCCTGGCCTTGATCCGACGTCTCGAACTGGCCCGGATCACACCCGAGCCGGTGCGCCGTCTGACCGGCTCCGCCCTGCGCGGCGTCCGGCAGCAAGCGTCGGCGGTGCTGGACCAGACTGAGGCAAAGATGGAAAAGGAGCCTTCCATGGAACAAGAAACCACCACCTCGGATAAGATTCTCCTGCTTCGGGGAATCGATATTTTCGAAGACCTTGCAGTGGGCGAACTTGCCGCGGTGGCCTCGGTGACCGAGGAAATCGACTATCCCGCCGAAGAGATCGTGATCCGGGAAGGAGAGGCCGGCGAACAGATGTATCTGATCATCAAAGGAGAAGTTTCGGTGATCAAGGCCCACGGCACCGAAGACGAACTCGAGCTGGACCGGATCGGCGAGGGGGACTATTTCGGTGAAATGGCGCTCTTTGAAGACATCAAGCGGACCGCCACGATCCGGACCGAAGCCGACAGCCGGCTGCTGATCCTTCATAAACAGGAGTTTACGGAAATCGTTCGCGAATATCCGCAGATCGCGCTTGAAATCTGCAAAGTGCTCAGCGGCAGAATCCGCCACTTGCATGAAAAGCTCAAAGGGGGTTGATCTTTTTTCCGGATGTTCGATAAGGTAGTAAACTCTTTTGGGACGGATATTCCCGCCTGCCGGCCTCCCCGGTGACGTCTTGCCCGGAAAGGGAGCCAAGCTGCGAACTGGTGCTGCCATGGAAATCGCTTTTTTGATGGACCCGTTGGAATCGATCGAGCCGATGTGGGAAACCACCAGCCACATGATGTACGAGTGCAATCAGCGCGGCCATAGCGTCTATTTCCTGGAGCCCCACGACATCTATATCCGGAAAGACCAGGTGGTGGCCCGGATGCGAAACATCACCGTGGCGCCGGATCAGCCCATGGAGGGCTACTGGAAAGATGCGATCCGCTGCCTGAAAAACGAGGAGCTCGTCTTTGAAACCATCACCGGACTGGACGCCCTGTTTCTGCGGAAGAATCCGCCGCTGAACTATCAGGTCATGGAGTTTCTCGCGCCCGTGGAAAACCGGGTCTTCATGATCAACTCCACCACCGGCCAGGTGCTGGGAAACAGCAAGCTGTACATCCTGAATTTCCCGGGCATCATTCCCGAAACCCATGTGTCCCGGGATCCGGGACGCCTGACGAAGATCATCGGGGATTTCGGCGGCGCCATGGTCGTAAAGCCGCTTCAGCGCTTCGGCGGAGAAGGGGTGATCAAGGTCAGCGACAAAGACCGGGAAAACCTGGTCTCGCTGGTCAACTACTACGTCAAGGGATACAAGCCCTACCAGGACCGGGAAGCCATCATGGTCCAGGAGTACTTGAGCGACGTCAAGATCCACGGCGACGTCCGGATCCTGCTTCTCAACGGCGAAATTTTAGGGGCCATGCGGCGGCGGGCGAAACCGGGCGACTTTCGCACCAACGTGCATGCCGGCGCCAGCGTCTACCGGCACGAGGTCACCCCTGCCGAACGGAGGATTTGCGAGACCATCCGGGATCGGCTGATCGAAGACGGCCTCTATTTTGTCGGAATCGACGTGATCGCAGACCGCCTCGTGGAAGTCAACTGCGTCAGCCCGGGCGGCATTCCCAGAATCAACCAGCTCGACGGGATCCGAATCGAAGCGGCGGTGATCGATTTTATCGAGGAAAAAGTCGGCGCCATGAGGACCAAACGTGACCTTGTGCACCAAAATTAACCGCGCCCTGTTGCTCATCGCCGTTTCGGTGCTGTGGCTTTGCCCTCCTGGATGGGCCGAAACCCGGCAGCCGCTTAGGATCGGTCTGGGCGAAGAGCCCCGGACATTGAACATCTGGATGGCCAGCGATGCCAACTCCAACAACATCCTTTCCCAGATCTATCAGCCATTGTACCGTCATGCCCCGGGGGAGACGGAAATGGTGCCCTGGCTGGCTGCGGGGCCGCCGGAGATGGCCGCCGACGGGGTGACCTATCAGGTCCGGCTTCGGCCGGCCCGGTGGTCGGACGGGTCCGCGTTTACCGCCGCCGATGTGGCCTTCACCTGCCGACTGATCAAGGAGTTCAAGATTCCGCGGCACTATTCCCGGTGGAAATTCGTCGACCGAATCGAAGCCGTCGACGACCGCACCGTTCGGTTCATCCTCAAAGAGCCGATGGCGATCTTTCTCACCCGCTCTTTGACCATCCCGATCGTGTCGGAAAAAGAGTGGCGGGAGGTGGCAGCGTCTGCGAGAAAGCAGAAAAAACCCCTGGCCTCCTTGTTCAACCACACCGTCAAGCGGCCTTTGGGAACCGGCCCCTTCGTGCTGGAAAAGTGGCACAAGGGGGCGTATTTGCACATGAAGAAAAACGATTTGTTTTTCGGGCAGGGGCTTCGGATCGGGGGACGGCTGCTGGGGCCCTTTGTCGAAGAAATCCTGTTCAAGATCTACGGGACTTCGGACGTGGCAATGCTCGCCCTGAAAAAGGGCGCCATCGACATGTACTGGCAGGGGATTCAGCCCGGCTATATCGAAAATCTTGAGCAGCATCCGGAGATCCGGATCTTTTCCAGCGAAAGAAGCGCCCTGTACTACCTGGGATTCAACCTGCGCAAACCCCCTTTCGACGACCCTGCCCTTCGTCGGGCCGCGGCCATGCTCGTCGACAAGTCGTTTATCATCAAGCGCGTCCTGCAGGGATACGGCAGCCGCATGGACTCGATCATTCCGTCGGGAAACGAATTCTGGTACAACCCGAACCTGACCGAATACGGCGAGGACCTGAACCGGGAGCAGCGGATCCGCGCGGCTTATCGTATACTGAAGCAAGCCGGATACCGTTGGACACAGCCGCCGGTGGACGACTCCGGAAAGGTCCAACCCGCAGAGGGCCTTCGGCTGCCGGGCGGCTCGCTCATGGAATCGGTGACAATTTTGACGCCCCCGGCCGACTACGACCCCCACCGGGCCATCAGCGGACTGCTCATCCAGCAGTGGCTTCGCCAGGCCGGCATCCCTGCATCTTCGCGGCCCATGGCCTTCGGCGCCCTGCTGCAGCAGGTCAAAGCCCGGCACGACTTCGACGCATTCATTCTCGGCTACGGCCGGCTGTCCCTGGACCCGGATTATCTGAGAATTTTTTTCCACTCGGAATTCGACCGGGAGCGGGGGTGGAACATGAGCGGATATCACAACCCCGAGTTTGACCGGATCGCAGAGGCTTCGGAAAAAACCATGGACCTGGAGGCGCGGCGTTTGCGGATCTATAAAATGCAGGAGATCATTGCAAGGGACGTTCCATACCTTCCCATCTACCTGCCCCGGGAAATCGAGGCCGTGCGCACGGATCGTTTTACCGGATGGGTTCAGATGCTCGAAGGAATCGGCAACATCTGGTCGTTCTGCCAGCTTTCGCCTGTGAATTGACTATGGAGATCAGACGCTACATCCTGGGCCGGCTTTTCCAGATCACGCTGATCTTTTTCGTGATCCTTACGGTCCTCTTTTTGCTTTTCCGGCTGGCGCCCGGCGATCCGGTCAGCCGGATGGTGGACCCGAACATGACCCCGGAAGACGCCCAGCGCCTCATCGAACAGCTGGGCCTCGATCTTCCGATGTGGCAGCAGTATCTCATCTACTTGGAAAATTTTCTCAAAGGCCGGTTTGGAATCTCTTTTCACTACGGTCAGCCGGTGTCGGAGATCATCCTAAACCGGCTTCCAAACACCATCTTGCTGTTTACCAGCTCAATCCTGCTGGCGGCCTTTGTCGGCGTCTTCCTCGGAAAGATCGTCTCCTGGAAAAAGGGGGAGCGGATCGACACCTGGGTGACCATCGGCGCCCTGGTCTGCCACACGCTGTTTCTGCCATGGCTTGCCCTGATCATCATCTGGGTATTTGCCTACTGGATCGGATGGTTTCCCCTGACCGGCATGATCTCGGCCGAAATCTGGACCGATCCCTCGGCCGGGCTCCTGCGAAAAGGGCTCGACATCGCCCACCACATGGCACTGCCCCTGATCACGTTGTTTTTAATTCATTTTGGCAGCTACCTGCTGGTGATGAGAAGCAGCATGCTCGACACCCTGCGGGAGGACTATATCCTCACTGCCCGCGCCAAGGGGTTGGACGAAGCGACCATCCGAAACCGGCATGCCGCGCCCAACGCGGCGCTTCCGGTGATCACCAGCGTCGGACTGAGTCTGGCCTTTTCCATCAACGGCGGCGCCCTGACCGAAACGGTGTTTACCTGGCCCGGGCTGGGAAGGGAGCTGGTGTTTGCCGTCAGCAACAACGACTATCCACTGGCCCAGGCCTCTTTTCTGCTGATCGCCGCCGTGGTGCTGACGGCCAACCTGGTCGTCGACCTGCTTTACGCGTATCTGGATCCGCGGATACGGTACTGAATGAAAACAGGAAACGAACAAAGAGACGCTTTCGCCGCCCCGGCGGGCCGCCGTGAATGGCTGGCCGGCGGGTGGGCGCTTTTCTGGGAAAACCCGATCGGAAAGATCGGGCTGATCCTGATGGCGTGCTTTGCCCTGATGGCCGCCGCCAGCTTCGTCCCGCCCCTGCTCGACCCGATGTACCATCCCATGCACGGGGTCGATCCGGAGATTTCCCACGCCACCGGACCGAGCGCCGCCCACTGGCTCGGGACCGACTTCATCGGCCGGGACATCTTTAGCCAGCTGTTGGCCGGCGCCCGGATCGCCTTCATGGTCGGCCTTTCAGCGGCATTCATGAGCATCTTCTTCGGCACATTGATCGGCATGATTTCCGGCTACGCAGGCCGCTTCGCCGACACGGTGCTCATGCGTCTGGCCGACATGGTCATGGTCATGCCGACCCTGCTGGTGGTACTGATTCTCTCGTCGCTGTTCGGCCAGCTCCGCATCTGGACCATCGTCCTGCTGATCGCGCTGTTTCGATGGCCCGGGGTTTCCCGGATCATCCGCTCCCAGACCCTGACCTTGAAACACCGGCCGTTCATCGAGGCCGCCCGGGTCGCCGGCGCTTCCCACCTGAGGATCATTTTTCGGCATATCTTGCCCAACGTGCTGCCCCTGGCGATGCTCTACATGACGTTCCGGGTGACTTCGGCCATCATCATCGAAGCCGCCCTGGCCTTTCTCGGGTTCGGCGATCCGGGAACCGTGAGCTGGGGGATGATGCTCCAGTGGGTGTGGAAAACCGGCCACATGTTTCAGGCGCCGTACTGGCTGCTTCCGCCCGGGATCTGCATCTCCTTGCTGACGTTGTCTTTTTACATGCTGGGCCGGGCCATGGAGGAGGTCCTCGACCCCCGGCTGCGCAAGGAAGGAGAATCCGACTAGCATGGCACTGCTGGAGGCCGAACACCTGAGCATTGGATACCGGACACGCAAAGGGCTTCTGCGGGCCGTGGAAGACGTCTCCTTTTCTCTTGAACCGGGCGGATCTCTGGGGTTCGTCGGCGAATCCGGCTGCGGCAAGACGACCATCGGAATGGCATTGATGGGCCTTCTTCCGGCCAACGGGTCGATTTTCGGCGGGGAGCTTCGGTTCAAGGGGCAGAACCTGGTCGGCATCTCCGACGAGCGGCTGCAAAAATTGCGCTGGAAGGAGATCGCCATGATCTTTCAGGCGGCCATGAACGCGTTGAACCCGATCCAGCGGGTCGAGGACCAAATCGTGGAGGCGATCCGGCACCACGAGCCGGAGGTTTCGGCGGCCCAGGCCGCCGAACGGGTCAGCTCGCTGTTTTCCCTGGTGGACCTCGACCCGGAGCGCAGCCGGGACTATCCCCACCAGTACAGCGGCGGGATGAAACAGCGGGCCATCATCGCCATGGCCCTGGCCTGCCGGCCGGACGTCATTATCGCAGACGAACCGACAACGGCCCTGGACGTCATCGTACAGGCCCAGATCCTGGCCGAAATCCGCCGGGTGCAAAAAGAGATGGACGTCGCCGTTCTTTTCATTTCCCACGACATCGCGGTGGTGGCAGAGGTCTGCCGCCATATCGCAGTGATGTATGCCGGTCAGATCGTGGAACAGGGCACCCGGAAAGAAGTGTTCGAAACCCCTGCCCACCCTTACACCCAGGCGCTGCTGGATGCCTATCTCACCATCGAAGAAGAGAACGCGACCCTGCCCAGGGCGTTGAACGGCGAGTCGCCGAACCTGGCCGCCCCGCCGAAGGGATGCCGATTTTACGATAGATGCCCCCACGCCGATGCGCAATGCCGTCAGGAGCCGCCGACATGGATCTCCTTGAGCCCCACCCACAAGGTGATGTGCTACGGACCTCGATCATGAAGACAGATTCTCCGATAGCGGTCGAACTTGTTGAGGCAACCAAGATCTTCCGAACGAAGAAGACCTTTTTCGGGCGGTCCGGCGAACAGGTGACCGCACTGGACAAGGTGTCGTTCTCCATCCGACAGGGGGAAATCTTCGGTCTCGTGGGGGAAAGCGGCAGCGGAAAAACCACCGCCGGCCGGCTCATCGTCAAGCTCGATGAACCCGACAGCGGCAACGTGCTGGTAGACGGAGTGAACCTGTCGGAAATCCGCGGGCACAAATTGAAGCGATTTCGCCGAAGGGTCCAGATGATCTTCCAGGATCCATACCAGTCCCTGAATCCGTATTTGTCAGTCTATCAGACCGTATGCGAGCCGGTGGCCATCCATCGCCTGGCCGCGTCGCAAAAGCGATTGGAAACCGTCGTCTCGGCCCTTTCCCAGGTCGGGCTGACCCCTCCGGAAGATTACCTGTTCCGGTATCCCCACCAGCTCAGCGGCGGCCAGCGCCAGCGAGTGGCCATCGCCCGCTCCACGGTATTGAATCCCGAGATCATCGTTGCAGACGAACCGACCTCCATGCTCGATGCCTCCA
The DNA here is from genome assembly GCA_965602445.1 of uncultured Desulfobacterales bacterium. Taxonomy (GTDB): domain Bacteria; phylum Desulfobacterota; class Desulfobacteria; order Desulfobacterales; family CAFBRK01; genus JAIPEL01. The sequence continues at coordinate 10,833 of CBFCZJ010000030.1, forward strand.
TTTCGATCCAGATTTTCAATATTCTGGTGCAGCTGAAACAGAACCTCAACGCCACCTTTTTATTCATCACCCACAGTCTGGCGGCCGCCTTGTACCTGTGCGACCGGATCGCCGTCATCCGCAGGGGAAAAATCGTGGAAATGGGGCCGGCCAAAGCGATCATCCGGAAACCCGAGCATCCCTACACCCGGGAACTGATCCGGTCCCAGCCGCGGTTTCACAGAAAATCCGAGGAGGAAGAATCCCTCCGCCCCGGGGAAAACGGGGCAACCTTTTCTTGATGGCGGCAACCTTTTCGATAGGAGCCGAACCGGATGAATACTGCAAAACCCTTCACCTTCGACCGCGTGAGCCGGATTCTCATCACCGCTGGCCTGATTGCCGCAGCAGTATGGCTTCTGGGCTATTTGAGCGACGTGCTGATTCCGTTTGCCGTCGCTTTTTTGCTGGCCTACCTGATGAATCCCCTGGTTTCCTGGATCGAAAAGCGGGTCCGGCATCGAACCGTGTCGGTATTTCTGGCCCTGCTGCTGGTGATCGCCGCGGCGGCGGCCGCAGGATCCCTGGTGATTCCGGCCATGGCCGAGGAGATCGGACAGATGGGACAGCTCGTGTCCCGTTTGGCCAAAGACGCCTCCCTGGCCGAAAGGGCGGCCCGCTATGTGCCCGAAGACCTGTGGGCTTCCATCAAGGACATGGCCGCCCGCAAGGACGTACAGGAGATCTTCCGGGCCGACAGCGTCTGGAGCCTTCTCGAGGCGGTGGGTCGAAAGCTGCTGCCGGGGGTATGGGGCCTGGTGACCGGAACGGCCGGCTTTCTCATGGGATTGATCGGTCTGTCGGTCATTGGGTTGTATCTGGTTTTTTTGCTCATCGACTACGGCCGGATCAGCCAAGACTGGAAAGAACTGATTCCGGCAGGCTACCGCGAGCCGATCACCGAATTCGTATCCGACTTCGAATCGGCCATGAGCGCTTATTTTCGGGGTCAGGCTGCGGTGGCGGCGATCTGCGGGGTGCTTTTCAGCATCGGGCTTTTCCTGGTGGGCCTTCCGTTGGCGATCCTGCTGGGTTTGTTTCTGGGCCTTCTCAATATGGTCCCGTATCTGCAGATTCTCGGTGCGCTCCCGGCGGGGCTCCTCGCCATGGTGCACGCCGTGGAAACCGGCACCAGCGTTTGGGTGGTGCTCGGCCTCGTGGCCCTGGTCTTTGTCGTGGTCCAGGTGATCCAGGACGCCTTTTTAGTCCCCCGGATCATGGGAAAAGTGACCGGCATGAACCCGGCCATGATCCTGCTGTCGCTGTCGGTCTGGGGCAAGCTGTTGGGTCTGCTGGGCCTGATCATCGCCCTTCCCATGACCTACCTGCTCCTGGTCTACTACCGGCGTTTTTTGTCCGGGCAGTTTGCCGCCGTCACCTGCGAGCCGCCGGAGAAGTCGTAAGATCCTCCCCGACACCCAGCCTCCCAGCGGCGCGGCAGCGCCTCAGCGGGCCGTCCCTTCCCTGATCCACTGCTGAAAAATGCGCCGGTCGACCGGTTCGATGGCCGTGAGGTGCAGGGTGTAGATGTCTTTGCTCTCCTGGTCCGGGTCCTCATCGGCCACTTTTGCATAGATATCGGCAAAACAGTGGGCATCGACGCAGAAATCGAAGCTTATCTTGACCTCGGAAAAAGCGGCAAGGGGGGCGTCGATCCGCGCGGTGATCCGGCCGTCGGTCAGGGAAAGGGTTTCTCCGGAAAAAGACCGGTCGGAGATTTTTTTTCCTTCCTCCACCAGCCGGCACCGAAACGGCAGGGAAATCTGGAGGCCTTCCTGTTCCTCGGGGATTCGGGTGAGGGCAACGTTGTAAGGGGCCCCGATCCCGTGGACGGGATAGACCACCAGGGGCTGCTTGATCCCCTTCATCATCTTGGCCCACGGCGGATCGGCATTCACCGTTTTTTCGACCTCCCGGTAGGTGGACTCGCCGATGAGCACCTGACCGCCGATGGTGTTGCTTTCGATCCTGGAGGCGGTGTTGACCGCCGCACCGACGATCCCGTATTTCATCCGCACTTCGGACCCGATGTTGCCGACGATCACGTCTCCGGTGTTGACGCCGATCCCCATCTCCAGGGGGGGGTGACCTTCTGCGGCCATCTCCCGGTTGAGGTCGCCCAGGGCATTTTGCATGGCCAGGGCGCAGGCGACAGCCCGATGGGGATCGTCGCCCCGCCTTTCCGGAACCCCGAACACGGCAAGAATTGAATCGCCGATGATTTCATCGATGATCCCGTCGTAGCGGAGGATCAGCCGCGACATTCGGTCCAGATAGCGGTTGAGCAGACGCACCATGAGCTCCGGGTCGGTGGCCTGTGAAAGGCTGGTAAACCCCCGGATATCGGACATGAGGATCGTGACGGTTTCCCGTCGGCCGCCGATCTTCGTCCCCTCCGGCGATTCCAGGATCCGGTCGACCACCTTTCGGGACAGATACCGCCCGAAGGTGTCCCGGATGAAGTTGATCAGCCCCAGCCGCTCGCCGGACACTTTCAAGATGGTGTCGAGCATGGCCCGCCGGGTTTCTGCGATATCCTGGATCTCCCGGGGGGCGGTGGGTGGCAGATCGATGTCGTCGGCGCCGTTGTCGTCTTCCCGGAAGCGGCGATTCGCCTCGGAAATCATCTCCAGGGGCTCGATGATTTTCCGGGACAGAAACCGACGGAAGGTAAACCAGATAAAGAGGATGATCACGCCGATCAGGATGACGATGCGCACCGCATACCAGAAAAGGTCGGTGGCGGTGGCCTGGTGATCGGTGAAGATGCGCCAGGCCAGGGACCAGACCAGGAGAATGCCCTCGATGATCAGAATCCGCCAGAAGATCCCCTTGAGCAGCACCTTGCGGACGCCTTCGGATTCTGCTGCCGGTCCCTGGGGACCTGTGTCGGGGCTTGGGGGGACGTTGTTCAAGACCGCTCCTTTTCAGATGTCGAAAATCACCTGGGCCCGCCATCCGCCGTCGATTTTCTCCACCCGGAGCTGGTGGTAGGTCACCGCCTTGATTTCTTCTCCGAGGCGGTGCACCGCAGGATCGTATGCGGCGGTTTTCACTTCGGCACGGATCCAATACGGTGCAAGCTGCAGGATGCGGGCTTCGACAGGGATTCTTTCTCCGCCGGTCCACACCCCCAGAAGCTCCCTGAGCCAGCAAAACATCAGATCAGGCCAATCGACACCGGTCACCTCGATATCCACCGACTGCTCGCTGCGTCTGCCGCGCCTTTCGGCGATCATCTCAAAAAGACCGTCTGCAGCCTGTTCAAAAAGCGCCGGCAAGTCATCGGATTCGATCACGAGACCGGTGTCGGCGGTGTGTTCGATGATCCGCCAGCCGGTGTGAGTCGAAGGGGTCAAGGGACGGTTGCTCCCGTTTTCCATTGAGACCTGTGCTACTCCAGAAATGTTTAAAATGAGCTAAAATGCCTAAAATCAATGGCTCTGAATCTAATTTGGTATTCTTAACTAATTAGATCGGTTCCTTCATTTATTTTAGGCATTTAAAATTTTAGGCATTTTAGGCATTATCCCATCCATGCCTCAAAAAACCAATTTGGACGAGCCGGAGTCAACCGGCTTTATTTGACCTCGATGAACGTTCCCGTCTTCTCCGTACTGTAGCCGCCCAAAGCCTCCACCCGATCTTGAAACGGTTTGCTGTTGATGGTTTCCAGAAGAATCTGGATTTTTTCCGTGTTGAAATGAACTTCGGGAATCACCAGGTCATACTCTTCGGTGACCACGGAGACGAAATCGAGGCTCAGCGCCCGGGCCGCGGCATATATCCCGAGTCCGGCATCCGCCGCACCGCTGAGCACGGCCACCGCCACGGCCATGTGGGTATACTCCTCTGTCTGATAGCCGCGGATGGCGGCCGGATCGATGCCGAGCCGGTTGAGTCGATAGTCGAGCAGAATCCGGGTTCCGGAGCCTCCCTGCCGGTTGATGAACGATACATCCGGACGGGCAAGGTCTTCGATGCCGCCGATTCTTTTTGGATTGCCGGGGGCAACGATGAGGCCCTGGTCCCGGAGCACCAGGTTCACGAGCCTGACGCCGATGCCGGGCAAGTAGCGACGGATATAGGAAACATTGTACGTGCCGTTTTCGGTGTCAAGCAGATGGGCGCCGGCCAAATGGCACGCCCCTCTTTTGATCGCCATCAACCCCCCCATCGATCCGACGTGGCTCGAGGAGAGCACCACCCCCCCCGTCCCGGCGCGCAGTTCGTCTGTGAGAAGATCGAGGGTGTTGTCGTGGCTGCCCACCACCACCAGCGTGTTTTCGATGGAGGAAAGCGGACGGATCAGTTCGGCTTCTACCGGCTCTGCCTGGGCGACCCCCTCGATGTGGGTCGGAATCCGGATAATGCCGTCGGCTTCGGTGATGGTGGTGATGCTGCCGGCGCCCCGGGGCAGCGGCGTGGCCACGATTCGCTCCCCGATCCGCCCCAGCTTGACCCGGATAAACTCTTCCACCCCGAGCTTGGAGGGAATCTTTCGGGTCGGCTCCACGGTCGCCTTGCTGCGCTCCATCTCGGGTTTTTGCAGCATCCGGCAGATCAGGGGCTGCACGAACTGTTCAAAGGCCACGATGGCCGATACCGGATACCCCGGAATCCCGAACACCGGCTTTCCAGCGACCGCGCCGATGAGCAGCGGCTTTCCGGGCATGATCGTCACACCGTGGACCAGCACCTCTCCCAGCGCCTCTACCGCACCCCGGCAATAGTCCTGGGTGCCTGCAGAAGAACCGCCCACGGTCAGCACGATCTGGGCGTCTCCCTGGGCGCCCTCGCCGATGGCCTCCCGAATTTTTTCCGGGTCGTCTGTGACCCTTTGCCTGCGATCACAGACGCCGCCGGCGGCTTCGGTCAAATGTTCGAGCACGTAGGAATTGCTCTCCACCACCTGACCGGGCTGCAGGTTCTCAGGCGGTGTCGTCCGCCAGTCCATAAGCTCCGAGCCGGTGGGAATGATCCTGACCCTGGGCCGCTTTCGCACCAAAACCTCGTAGACTCCGCCGGAGATCAGCGCCCCCACGCAGTAGGGGGATACCACATGATTCCGGGGAAAAAGAAGTTCGGTGGCCACGATGTCTTCTCCCATCCGCCGGACGTTCTGCCAGGGAAAAGCGGGCGCTTCGATTTGCAGCCGCCCGTCATCGAGCGCTTGCACGTCCTCGATCATGATCACGGCGTCGGCGCCTTCGGGCAGCACATGGCCGGTGTTGACATAGTGCGCCTCGGTGCCGGCATGAAGCTTTAGGGGCGAGGATTCTGAAGCGCCGAAGGTGCCAGCCGCCGTGACCGCAATCCCGTCCATGGCCGCCGCATGAAAATTCGGAGACGAGATCCGCGCATAGACCGGTTCGGCCAGGACCCGTCCCACCGCATCGACGGCGGCCACCGTCTCTGTACCGAGAGCCCCCGGTGCGGGAAACCGTTCGAAGAGAATCTTGCGCGCCTCTTCCAGGGTCTTTTTCTTCAGATAAATGTTCCGCTTCATTGAAACGACCGCTCCTTTGGTGAACCATAAAACATAAAGCACCGGGCACAACACCGGCGTTTTTTCTTTTCAAATTCTAAATTCTCATTTCTAAATTCTAAATTCACAAGGGTATCACCTCCACCCGGTCCCCCTTTTCCAACCCCTCTTCGTTCATCCCCACGGCCACCAGCCCGTCTGCCCGTACCATGGTGTGAATCAGGCCGGACTTGCCCAGGATCGGTTCGGCCAGGAGCCAGTCGCCCTTTTTTTCCAGTCGCACCCGGATGAAATCGACCCGGCCCGGGGCCGACGCCACGTTTCGTGCCATGCGCGCGGGCAGCCGTCGGACTTGATCGGCGCTGTCTTCGGAAAGTCCGCCGATGTGCTGAAGAAACGGCTTGACCACGGCGGTGAACACGATCATCGCAGAAACTGCATGGCCCGGCAGCCCCCAGACCGCCTTCTGTCCGACCCGGGCGAGAATGGTCGGCTTTCCGGGACTGATGGTCATTCCGTGGACCAGGATTTCAGCATCCGGCAGATCGCTGAACACCTGGAGGGTGAAATCCCGTACTCCCACGGAGCTGCCGCCGGAAATGAGCACCATGTCCGATTTTTCAAGGGCGGCCGCACAGGAGCGATAGAGGTCCTCGTATGTGTCGGCAACGATCCCGAGACGGACCGGATTTGCGCCGGCTTCGGCCACCTGCCCGGACAGAGAGTAGGAATTGATGTCCCTGATCTGCCCGGGCACCGGCATGCGGTCGATGGAGACGACTTCGTCCCCGGTGGAGATAATCCCCACCAGCGGCTGTTGAAAGACATCGATGTGGGTTCGGCCGAGGGCGGCGAGAACTCCCATCTCCTGGGCACGCAGCCTGCGGCCTTTGGGCAGAACCGATTCCCCGGCCCGGTAATCCTCCCCCTGCCGCACGATATTCTGCCCCGGCGCAGCGCTTCGGGTCACCTCGATGGTCTCTTCGTCTAAGATTTCCGCGTATTCGATCATGACCACGGCGTCGCTCCCGGCAGGCAGCATCCCGCCGGTGGGAATCCGGGCCGCCTCGCCGGGGCCGATGGAAAAGTCGGGCGCCGCTCCCATATCGACTTCCCCCTTGACCGTGAAAAAAGCGGGATTCGCCTCCGAAGCCCCGAAGGTGGATGCCCCCTGGACGGCAAAGCCGTCCATGGTGGCCCGTGAAAAGGAAGGAAGGTCCTCCTCGGCCGCAAGGTCCGCTGCCAGAACGCGGTCCAACGCCTGGGACAGCATGACGGATTCGGTTCCGATCCGGGGAAATCGATTTCGATAGTCGAGAACCCGGGCAAGCTCGGTCACTTTGAAAAAGGATTCCATAATCACCACGTTTGAATGCAGTTTAGGCAGAATGCGAATACGGCAGCGCGCTTGGAACGGCGGTCATCGGACGGGCTCGACGACCCGTTGGAAACTAATAAAAACCGCCGCCATCCAAATTGTATGCCGACAGGCGCTCTAGTAGTACACGAAACACAGATACACAATACCCTCAGGGATGCTGCGGGAAAATCCATCCAGGCCCAACGACGGGCGGCCGCAGATCTTGAAAAAGATTGCGGCCGCAAGCAGGCGCGAAAAATCGAATCAAAACGAATCAGAACCCGGAAGGTGAAAGGCCGGCAAGCCGGTCAGGCAACTACCGAAGCGGCTCGTCTCCGAGATGCTGGGCGTCGATCAGCTTCAGCACGGTCACCAGGCTGTCCCGAAGCTCCTGAACCTTTCCCGGACTCAGATCGGAAAGAGCGGAGATCAGGCGGGTTTCGATGGGGTCGGGAAGCCCCTGGCTCAGGGTCTTTCCGCTGTCTGTCAGGTGGATCAGGGCGACGCGCCGGTCGTCTTCCTTTCGATTCCGCTGGACGAGACCCTTTTTTTCGAGGCGGTCGATAATTCCGGTGATGTTCGACGGCGTGACGCAAAGCTCCCGGCTCAGCTCGGCCGATGAGATCGGCCCGCGCGCGTTGAGGCTGCGCATCACACCGCTTTGGGGCGCGGTAAGGCTGAAATGACGGCTCATTTTCACCGAGTCGATGGAAACCGCCCGGATCAGGCGCCGGATCGAGCCCACGATGTCCTTGATAATCTGTTTGTCGTCTTGCAGCATGGTTTTGTCCTTTCCGAACCTTAATTATATAAATTTAAACAATTAAGGACCGGAAAGCAACACAAATCGATTGTCGTGCTAAAAAAACGGCCCGCCCGGAGCCGGAAGGCTCCGGGTCGGACCGCGATGTACTGCCAATCTGCGGATGGAAATCCGCGCTAAAGGCGATCGCTACTTGGCCGCCTTGCGCGCCGCCTTCAGCCATCCTTCCCAGGTGTCGGCGTTGTCTGCCTTCCACTCGGTCACGTGGCGCTCGATGTCTTTCTGGGTGTTTTCCCCAGCCTGCATCCGGGCGTTCTGCTCGAAAATGGCCTCCAGCGGAATCGACATCACCTCAAAGAGCTTGGCGGCCGCCGGATTGTCATTCAAAAACGCCTTGTTGGCGCAGACCTCGATGTCGTTGGGCGGAAAGCCCATGCGAATCGGATCGGTCACCGCGCCGGCGATACCGGAGACGGCTTGTTCATTTTTATCCGGCACGTTGATCCACATGATATCCTTGCCCGGTTTCAGCTTGTATACGGTCCAGTTCGGGGTCCAGGTGTAGAAAAATACCGGATCTCCGTTGTTGTAGCGGGCGATGGCGTCGGCCATGGACGCGGTGTAGCTGGCCT
>CBFCZJ010000031.1:0-19065 GCA_965602445.1 uncultured Desulfobacterales bacterium
GCAGTCATGAGGTCAGGGGTTCGATCCCCCTCAGCTCCACCAAAAAAATAAAAAACGCCGGCTCTTTCGAACCGGCGTTTTTTATTTTCAAGTAAACAGCCAGCCCCTTTCATAAACACCATCCACCTCGACAATGCGAGTTCCATCGGCAATACTTTGCTCATTTAATGTTGTCGGCCGCAACCCTGACGATCATCTCATCGGTGGAAAGATCCTCACAGATAGTCTTCCCGCAGCCGCCCGGCCATTTGGTTTACAGCGGCAAAGGCGCGCTCCACGGTGCGTTCCTTGTCCGGGTTGACCAGACAGCACGTGGCCGGCGAGAGCATGGCACGGGAGATCAACAAATCGCGGTCGATTCCTTTCGCCCACAATGTCTTCCAGATGGTCTCGAGGCGCTGGATCAGGGTCGGGACCTCCTCTTCGGCAAAGGCCTCAAAGCCGGTGGGCACGATGCCCCAGACAATAACCCCGCCCCGGTCGAGAAATTTGGCGATGGACTTGGCATAGGAGGAAAAGACCTCCGCGTTGGTGTACACATCGAGCGACAGTACATCCAGGTCCAGGTTCAACAGGAAATCCCAATCCGGGTTGCCGCACAGATGAATGCCCCGGGGCCGGTCCACTCGGGTGAAAAATTGGTCCAGGTCGCCCTTGGCCTTCAGATCGCCATATCCCGCCATGGCCGAGAAAAGAAACTGCAGACCCGGCTCGTCCACGAACATGAAGGCATTCGCATTGCGTTTTTGCAGGCGTTTTAACTGCACGTTGATCCGCTGGGCCATGAAATCAAGCATGAACGGCCGTACGGTGTCGTCGAAGAGAATTGGCCTTTCATCCTGGTCCAGGATGTTGAAACCGAAGCTGATGGGACCTTCCAGTTGGCCCCGAATGGCCGGCCTGTCTTTGAGATCCAGAGCCAGAAATCGGTGGTACACCGCCGAGTAGGTCTCGCTGACATCAAAATAAGAGGCATCGTCAAACCGCAGCAGCGCCTCTTCCAGCTCTTGGGCGAACTTGTCCATGGAAAAACGCAGGGTGCGCTTGTCCAGGTTCAACACGATGCCGGGAAAGTGCTCGGCGGCCTGTACGTACATGTCTTCGTAGTAGCTGTAGTTGGGCAGCTGCGGCCAAAAGGGCACGTCCAGAGACAGGGCCATGTCCAGGGCGCGCGACACGTCGGTGTGCGGCATCACGGCCATGGCGGTGGTCAAGAGGTTGCCGGGGATGTTGCCGTTCATGCAGCTCCTTTCCTTCCATGGAAAAGTACCCTCTCCGTTCACGCTCAATCGTCCAGATAGATAGACTGCAGCTCCTCCAGCAGAGCGTGAAACGCCTCGTGCTTTCCTGCGCCGATCCGTTCTCTCTCCAGTTGTTCGAAGTCTTCGAAAAGAACAGCATGTTGCTCGGCGTCGAGCCTGGCATCCGCCAGGGGAAACAGGACGGTGTCTTCCTTGGTGATGTGCTGCTGCAACAGGTTTACATACGCTGTGACGGTTTCCTGAATGCCGTCGGCGGCCCGCCGGTCCCCGGAACGCTGCTCCGCTATGCATTGTTCGAGTCTGGACACCAGCCGGCGGCCTTCATCGTGTTCTTCCAGCAGAACTCCGATCGGGCCTCCCTCCCGCAGCACCCCGGCTGCTTCCAGCGCCGGGAACAGAAACTCCTCTTCCTTGCCGTGATGGCACTTGTCGATGAAAACGGTTAAAAATTCCATGATCCGGTCGACATGCGGCAGGTGCAGGGATTCGCCGCGCCCCATGTTCTCGGATATGGCGATTAGGACCCGCAGCATCTGTTCGATGCCGCGATGTTCGTTTTTCAGCTCCTGGGTGGCTTTCATCCTGCCCTCCTTTGATCCGGCGATGTCATTGTAACGCAAATCGTGCTTATGAGTTGCGAGATGAACAAGCGGGCACTGGCAAGATGCATGATTCGCCAAGGACCCCGCGCCCCGGCAGGCGGGGCAGCGCTTCCTCGCTTAGAAGTTAAACACCATGGGCGATCTTGGCGAACTGGTAGCACCGGGTCGCCTTCTCGTTGTCGTCCTGGCTCAACACGAACAAAAAATTCGCCATGCTCCCTCCTTTCTCCTGCCAAGGTTGAATGATATGGGCTGATCTGTCGGCCGCTCTGCGCTGCCGGCAGCATCCCGGGACAATGCATGCACCGCGGAAAAGGCTTACACCGGCCGTGCGTAGGCTGAAAACCCGCGATCAGGCCCGCTTCCGGCCAAGGACCCGTTTGACCGCATAGACCGCCGCGGCAATGGACAGGATCAAGGCGGCGATGCCGACCAGGGTCAGCTCGCTGTATTTTTCCAGGTCCAGAATGATCACCTTTCGGGCGATGGCGATCAGGGCCACTTCCAGCACGATCTCCACGTGAATGACCTGTTCGACCAGGTAGGCCTTGATCGTCTCCAGCAGTTCGACGCCGATGAGCACCAGCAGAAAAAAGCCGAAGATCTCCAGCAGCTCTCCGATCTCCAATAAAATGACGGGCGGGGTCACAATGTCCCGGACGATGATCCAGCCCAGCTCGACGGTGGCCAGCAGCACCACCAGCATCATCATCCCAATAAGAATATGGACAATCCCCTGCTCGAATTTTTTGAGAAACTCAATCATTCCAGGCTCCTTCTTGCCCTCGGTGCCGTTCATCTTTTCGATCCTCCAGCCAGGTTCACCTGTGTCGCTCCCCAGCCGCCGGCATCGGGAGATGCATCGGCGTAACCGGCCACCAGGGGATGTTTTGCCAGAATTGCCCGCACCCGCTTTTTCAGGGCCCCGGTTCCTTTGCCGTGGATGACGCGAACCGAGAAAATTCCGCGGGCAACGCATTCTTCAAAATAGTCGTCCAGCAGGTCCGAAATCTCCGAAGGACGGAAGGTGTGAAGATCGAGCGCGTCGGAGATGGGAAATTCGATCGGTTCCATGGAAAAATCCGCTCCGCGTATTTTTCAAATGGCGGCTTCGCCATCGCAAGATAAAAAAATTAGGTTTGAAACACAAGGTGAACCACGATATCAGATCCGAAGCTTTCACGGGAGTCGGATATGAACCTTCTTTTTCTCTTTTTACTGCCCGTTTCGGCCTACCTGCTTGGCTCGGTGCCCTTCGGACTGGTGCTGACGAAGCTGTTCACCTCGGTGGACATCCGCAAGGAAGGCAGCGGCAACATCGGGGCCACCAACGTACGCCGGACGGCCGGAAACACGCTGGGCGCCTTGACGCTCATCGGCGATGTCGCCAAAGGGGCGGTTCCGGTGGCCATCGGAGTTCATGCGGTCCCTGAAGGAGGCTTCGGAAGGGAGCTTTTTTTGGCTGCCGTGGCCCTGTGCGCCTTTGGAGGACATCTGTTTCCCCTTTTTCTGCGGTTTCGGAGCGGAGGCAAGGGGGTGGCGACCTGGGCCGGTGCTGTTGCCGCCTTCTCGCCATTGGCGGTGGCGGTCGCACTGCTGGTGTTCGTGATGATGGTCTGCTTCACCGGGCGGGTGTCGCTCGGATCGATGACCGCGTCGATCACCTTGCCGGTGGCCGTCTGGGAAGCGACCGGCTCTTCAGCCATGACGGCAGCCGCCGCCGTCGCTGCCCTGTTCATCATTGCCCGCCACCACGAAAACATCGCCCGCCTGCTGGCAGGAACGGAACCTTCAGTGTTCAAGTAGGACGGTGTACCGCCGCTGGGATGCTGGGAGGCAAAAAGGAAAAGAGAGGTGGAAGATTTAGAATTTGGAATTTAGAAATGAGAATCTGCAGCAAACCCTGAACCCCTAAACCTCGGAACTGCGTCCCAGCATCCCAGCGTCCCAGCGTCCCAGCATCCCAGCGAAATGCGTCCTTTAACCGCCTCGAAGAAGCCTGTACGCCTCATACATCCTGTACCCACCGGACAGGTTGTACGCGTCGAAGCCGAGCTGCCGCAGGATGCGGACCGCGATATGGGAGCGCTGCCCCACATAGCAGTGGGTCAGAATCGGCCGGTCCTCGGGAAGCTCGTCGAGCCGCTGCCTCAGGTCGTGCAAGGGGATGTGGACAGCGCCGGGGATATGGCCCTCTTCGAATTCTTCAGGCTCTCGTACATCCAGGATAAAATCCCTTTCTTCTTCAAGCGTCTCCCAGTGGGCCAGGGGGCTCAGTCCCCGTAAAGCATTTGCGGCTACCATGCCGGCCAGGTTGACCGGGTCCTTGGCCGAACCGTACTGGGGGGCATAGCAAAGCTCGACCTCCTCCAGGTCGAATACCGTCCCTGAAAACTGAACGGCTGCCGAGATCACGTCGATTCTCTTTTCCACCCCCTTTTCGCCGACGGCCTGGGCCCCCAGGACGCGGCCGTCGGCCGTGTCGTATACCACCTTCAAGGTGATGGTCTTTGCGTCCGGATAATACGCCGCGTGGCTTTCCGGATGAATGTATATCTTGTCAAAGACAATGCCCGTATCCCGGCGCCGCAGCATCTTTTCTGAAAGCCCGGTGGAAGCGACCGTCAACCCCATAACCCCGACCACCGCCGTACCTTGGACCCCCCGGAAACGGTGGCCGAGATCCCCGGCAAAAATGGCATCGGCTGCAATCCGCCCCTGCCGGTTGGCCGGGCCGGCAAGCGGAATCAGGCAGGGTTGCCCGGTAATGACATCTGCGCTTTCCACCGCATCGCCCACCGCCCAGATCCTGGAATCGGAGGTCTGCATCCGGTCGTCTACGCGGATCCCGTCGAACGGTCCGATGCCAAGGCCCGCCTCCTTGGCCAGGACGGATTCGGGACGCACCCCGACCGCCAGCAGCACCATGTCGGCGGAAATCGTCCGGTCGGAGTCGAGGCGGATCGTCAGCCCGCTGCCGTCGGCCTCGAACCGGGAGACCGCGCTGTTCAGATGCAGCCGAACCCCTTTTTCCTCCATGTGCGCGTGGATAAAGGCGGCCACCTCCGGATCCAGGGCGGGCATCACGTGAGACTGAGCTTCGATCAGGTCGACATCGATTCCCAGCCGGTGAAGGTTTTCGGTCATTTCCAGGCCGATGAACCCCCCCCCGACCACTGCGGCCCTGTGAACCCGGCGGCCGCGGACCTGTTCCACGATCCGCTGGGTGTCGGGAATCGTCCGGAGGGTGAAAATGCCCGGCAGCTCGATTCCCGGCAGATTCGGCCGCACCGGCGCCGACCCCGGCGAGATCACCAGCGCGTCGTAGGATTCCTGGTAGGGCTTGCCGGTGTTCAGGTCGGTTACCGAGACCTGACGCCGCTTTCGATCGATGGCCGTGGCCAGGCTTTCGGTACGCACGTCGATGCGGAACCGGTCCCGGAACAACTGCGGCGATGCCACCAGCAGGTCCTCTTCTTCGGTAATGACGTTTCCCACATAGTAGGGAAGGCCGCAGTTGGCAAAAGACACATACGGTCCCCTTTCGATCAAGACGATCTCCGCCGACTCGGACAGCCTCCGGGCGCGGGCGGCACAAGAAGCCCCGCCGGCAACGCCGCCGATGACCACCAGTTTTTGGATATCCATGAACTTCTCCGCTTTGTTTGGGTCATTTGAATTTTAATCATTCGGGATTGTTTCGAATTTCGGATTTCGTGCTTCGGATTTTACTGGTTCAAGCAACTTAGGACCACCAAAAAGACGGACAGTTTCGGCCTATATTACAGCAAACAGCAGGGCAATCAGTCCGGCCAGGATAAAGTGGGTGTCCATGAGAAATTCGAGCCTGACCCCGGGGAGGACCTTTTCCTTCTGGTGGCCGATCAATACCAGCGTCATGGAAACCGGGCAAATCGCCATGGCAAGTCCCAGATAGCCCGTCCATCCGGCAAGGCTCGATCCGGCCAGAAGCAAAACGGCGGCGGCAGACAGAATTTGCAGCAATTTCATGGTGCGGCGCTGGCCGAGAATGATCGGAATCGTGCCTCTGCCCACGATCCGGTCCCCCTGCATGTCGAGCAGATCGAAAAAGGCAGTCCGGACAAACACCATCAACACCGCGGCTGAAAACACGACGGCAACCGCCGGGGAAAAAGTGCCGGTCGCGGCCAGGGGCGGAAAGAGGGAGGTCACCACCCCCCAGGCCAGGGAGATCAGAACGGTTTTGGATCCGGGAACATCTTTGAGGCTTCGATAGCGGCCGCCGGTCAGCGCGGCGGGAACCAGTCGAAGATTGTAGGAAAGCCCCATCAGGCTCATGGCAAAGAGAATGAGAAACGGGCCGGTGCCCACGGCCAGGGCTGTTGCCAGGCCCGCGCCGCCGGCGGCCACCCCCAGCAGCGAAAGGACCCCCTTGTACCGGTTGTAAAAAGCGGCCCGCTCCGGGTCGTTGTAATGGTCGGCTTTGACGCCGGTCAAGTTGTTGAAGATGTGCATCGATTGCACGTACAGCGCGGCAATGAGAACGAACGGGATCGAATCGGGCACCTTTAGAAGGCGCAGGCATGCAAAGCATAAAAAGCCGGCGCCGACAGAAACGTATACGTTGGTGATCATCAATGTCCGCTGTACCCGGAACAAGGCCCGGATCCAGCCGCTGGCCCGCCGGAACGGCAGGGTTTCCAGGGCCCGGTAGACCCGGTTGATGATCCAGTTCGGGGTGGAGGCCCCGGCGGTGATTCCGATGGTTTCTGCAGTCGAAAGCGTCTGTAGCTCAAGCTCGGAGTCGGTTTCGACATGGTAGGTCGGCACGCCCGCAGCGCGCCCGATTTCGGCCAGCCGCTGGGTGTTGCCGCTGTTTTTCCCTCCCACGACGACCAGGGCATCGACGGTCCCGGCCATCTGCTGCACCTCGCGCTGCCGCTTTTCGGTGGAGTCGCAGATGGTGTTGAACACCTTGTAGTGGGGGGCGTTTTGGGCGGCCCAGAATCGAACCGCCTCGAAAAATCGGGTGTTCTGGGTGGTTTGGGCCACGATGATCGCTTTGTCGTATCGGGGAAGCGCGGAAAGCTCTTCGACGCTGTCGACCACGGCCCCGTGCGTTCCGGCATATCCGAGCAGGCCAACGACTTCTGGATGCTCCTTGTCGCCCACGATGATCGCCGCATACCCCTGCCGGGTGTGGCGGTCGATGATCGTCTGCACCTTGATGACCCGCGGGCAGGTGGCGTCGATAACGTTGAATCCGGCAAGATTCAGCTGCTTGCGGGTGTCTTTCGGTACGCCGTGGGCGCGAACGATCACCGTGCCGGATCCCTTCTCCGGTATGCGGGCCAGAACCGAAATCCCCTTTTCCCTCATCAGGTTGAGGACCTGGGGATTGTGGATCAGCGGCCCGTAGGTGTAGATCGGCCCCTGCTGTTTGCCCGGTGCGTCCAGGGCCAATTCCACGGCCCGGCGCACCCCCATGCAAAAGCCGGCGGTCTTGGCGACGATAAGCTTCATATGCAGAGAAACAAAAGGGCGGAATCCCCGGTCAAACCGCCTATTCGGTCATTTTGAGAAACACCTTGTGGTCGACGAGGGACAATGAATGGATTCGGGCCTTTAGAAACTTCTGGTCTCCGAATATGCTGACCAGACGAAGACCGTCTTCCTCCGGTTCGACGGTATCCACCGCCTCCATGACCAGTTCCTCTGTTCCCTGATGAATGAGATACGCGTTGGCCTCACACATGATGTTTTTCGGCTCCTTCATGAATATCGATCAACTCTTTTTCGATCATGGTCTCGATCAGCCGGGGCAGCGGCAGGGCGGACGCGCCGACAATTTGAACGTTTTCCTGGGTCAGCGGCAGCAGCAGCTTTTTCGCCGGGCTGGAAGAAACGGCCTCGGCCATCTTGGGGGTCACTTCTCCCATCATGGCGTTGGCCATGACGATCCCCAGCGGTCCGATAATGAGATCCACCCGGCCGACGGTCTGAACGATGGCATTTTCGCCGGACGCCCCCCGGTTCGCCTTGGCCTTGAGCATCTGGGCCGTGGCAATGGCGTTGGTGCCCAATGCAACGATCTCCACCGTCTCTTCGAAGGTCTCTTTGATCTTTCGGATGATGGTGCTGCCGATCCCGCCCCCCTGACCGTCGATTACACAGATGCGTATCATTGCATATTCTTTCCCGGACTCGGTTCCGTCAAAGCGGTATTGCCTGCCAGATCCGGCCGCGGCCCGTCAATGGGTCCGTTCACAGTTTGCCTATCTTGCGCCTGTTTCGTCTATGGCGCTTGGAAAGCCGATGGGAAGGACCCTTTTTGCGGGTGGTCGGCGCCCACCCCTCTTCGGGGGGTCGTTGACCGTCGCCGGAAACACCGGCCGCGGCCAAATCGAGCCTGGCCTCGAAATCGGAGGAATCGATGACGGCAGCCCCCCGGCCGGCGGCAAAATCTGCCACCGCACGGTCCGAACTGACCACCAGCGCACGCTCCTTTTCCCGTGCAGCCATTCTCTGGATGACGGCGTCGGCAGCCTCCCCCCTTCGGGAGAAACGGACATCGACGCCGCCGAACCGGTCCCTTTGTCCGCCGGGAATCGGCGCATCGGTTCCATCGAAGACAACAGTGATCCGGTGAGCTTTCACCTTCCGGTACTCGGCAAGGCGCTGGAGCAGCACCTCCCGGCCCTGTTGCAGATCGATCCGGTCCAGGCGGCTCATCTCCGGCGACTGCCGGATCAGGTTGTAACCGTCGATGATAATATGAAGCGTCACTGAAATTATGCCAACGAGCACTAAGTTTCCCGGCCGAGCAGGGCCAGAAGCCGATCGAGATCGTCGTCGCTGTAAAATTCGATCTCGAGCTTTCCCTTTTTGCCCCGCCGTTGGATTTTCACGCGGGTGCCGAAGCGGCGGGAAAGCCGCTCGGCCAAATCTGAAAAGTAGGGGTCTTCCGGGGCGCGAACCGGTTTTTCTGGGGGGGCCTCGTTTTTCAGCCGCCGAACCAGTGCTTCGGTCTCTCTCACCGACAGGCCTTCTTTGATCACCCGCCGCCAGGCGGCAAGCTGCCGCGCGCCGGATTCGGCGCTCAGAAGCGCCCGCGCGTGGCCCATGCTCAGCTCCCCGGAAAGGATGCTGGCCTGAATCGGCTCGGCCAGGCTTCTTAGACGCAGGAAATTGGCCACGGTCGGACGACCCTTGCCGACCCGGTCGGCCACCTGTTCCTGGGTCAGACTGAATTCGGTCATCAACCGGTGGTAGGCGTCGGCCTCTTCCAACGGATTGAGATCCGCCCGCTGGATGTTTTCGATGATCGACACGGCCAGCAGCTCGCTGTCGCTGATCGTCTTGACCATCACCGGCACGGCTGTCAAGCCGGCCATCTTGGCGGCGCGCAGCCGCCGCTCGCCGGCGATCAGTTCGTATCCCCCCCCGTCTGGCCGGACCAGCAACGGCTGAAGAATACCCTGCTCGGCAATCGACCGGCGCAGCTCGTCCAGATCGGTCTCGGAGAACTGCCTTCTCGGTTGGTAGCGGTTGGGACGGATCCGGTCGATTTCACACGAAAAAAAATCCCGGGATCCAGCCTTTTCCTGGGAAAGGTCCGGAATCAAGGCGTCCAGTCCACGGCCCAGGGCGACTTTTTTCCGCTGACGGCCCGCTGCGGGCTGCTTTTTGGGTTTATCCTCGGGCATCTGCCGTCTCTGACGTCTTGCCGTTCATGATTTCCTTGGCCAGGGAAAAGTAGCTGACCGCCCCTGCGGAGGTCGCGTCATAGAGCAAAATGGGCTTTCCAAAGCTGGGGGCCTCACTCAGGCGGACGTTTCTGGGAATGACGGTTTTAAAAACCAGCTTCCGGAAATAATTCTCTGCATCTTCCGCCACCTGGTAGGACAGGTTGGTTCGCTTGTCGAACATGGTTAAAAGGATGCCTGCCACCCCCAGGGCGGGGTTCAGCCCGCCTTGAATGCGCCGGATCGTCTGCAGAAGCTGCCCCAATCCTTCCAACGCATAGAACTCGCATTGAAGCGGAATCAGCATGTCGTTTGCCGCCGTCATGGCATTGACCGTCAGAAGCGAAAGCGAGGGGGGACAGTCCAGAACGATGTACTCGAACCGGTCGGCCACCTGCGCCAGCAGCTCCTTGAGCCGGGTTTCCCGGCCGGGGGTGCCCATCATCTCCACTTCAAAACCGATCAGCTCCACGCGGGACGGAATGACCTTGAGGTGTTCGATCATGCTGGAAACGATCAGGGCATCGGCGTCGGCTTCGCCGATCACACCGTGATAGAGGGTCTGCTCGACGCCGTGCTTGTCGATGCCGACGCCGGTAGTGGCGTTGGCCTGGGGATCGCAGTCCACCAGCAGGGTCGGTTTTTCCGACACGGCCAGGGCAGCGGACAGGTTGATGGCCGTGGTGGTTTTGCCGACGCCTCCTTTCTGATTGGCTATGCAAAGGACGTACGCCATAACCGGGGATGTTTACCACAGCGAACCCGATTTGAAAAGGGAATTAGATTATGAGATATAGGGATTGTCGCATTTCCGTTCCGTTTGAAAGAACTTGATATGCACTGGCGCACCGCGAACTCAAGGTCATAGATCGGCTGTTTGACAATCCCGATATGTAAAATCAAGTCGATTTTTTTGCCAATCGGCCGGTTGAGTGTTTATCTTTAATCAATGAATTTTTACGAAACTATCAATAATGTTGAATTACGGAATTATGTACCAGTTTAAGGTTGCAGTCAGGGCTGTGGGGGTTTTATGGGGTTGAAAAAACTGCTGGCGGTTTTTGGTATGGTCCTGCTCATCGCTGCCGGGGTCCTTCGCTCCGGTCCGGCCGATGCCATCACCGTCGGCGAAGAAGAAGCGCTTTCCCGGGAATTTCTGGCGATGATCGCCCAGCAGCTGGATCTCATCCGGGATCCGCCGGTGGTGGACTACGTCAATCGCGTCGGGAAAAA
Source organism: uncultured Desulfobacterales bacterium (assembly GCA_965602445.1). Taxonomy (GTDB): domain Bacteria; phylum Desulfobacterota; class Desulfobacteria; order Desulfobacterales; family CAFBRK01; genus JAIPEL01. Next base: position 10,825 of record CBFCZJ010000031.1, read on the forward strand.
AATTCTGGCTCATGTGCCGCCGCAGGCGTTTTCTTATCGTTTTTATGTGGTCGACGAACCGGTCTACAATGCCTTTGCCAGCCCTGCGGGCCACATCTTCATCAACAGCGGCCTGCTGGTGGCCCTCGACCATGAAGAAGAGCTTGCCGGAATCCTGGCCCATGAAATCGCCCATGTGACGGCACGGCATATCTCTGACCGGATCGAACGATCCAAGAAGATCAGTGCGGCCACCCTGGCCGGCATGGTGGCCGGCGCGCTGATCGGGCCGGCGGCCGGGGCGGCGATGGGCCAGGCATTGGCTGTCGGCTCCATGGCTGCCGGCCAGTCCATGACCCTGGCTTACAGCCGTCAAGACGAGCTGCAGGCGGACACCCTCGGCCTGCAGTACCTGGATAGCGCAGGCTACAGCGCGAAGGGACTGCTGGCGGCGCTGCAGAAGATTCGTTCCAAGCAGTGGTTCGGTGACGTGCCCACCTACCTGATGACCCACCCGGCCTCTGAAGACCGTATGGCGTTGATCGACACCTGGCTGGAAAACCACGACAAGACCTCCGCCGATGTCGACGAATTTTCTTTCCGCAAGATGCAGGTTCGACTGGTGGCCATGCACGGCGACATCGCCGGCGCGACGCGGCAATGCGAGCGGCGGTTGGAGGAAGCACCGGAGGACCCCCTGGTCCAGTATGGATACGGCCTGCTCATGGCGCGCACCGGCCACCGTGACAAGGCGATCGATCACCTGAAAAAAGCGGTGGCCAAGCGACCGTTCGATTCGGACTTTTTGACCGACCTGGGCCGGGTTTACTACCAGAGTGGAAGATACGAACAGGCCCTGGAAATTCTCCAAAACGCCGAGAGTCTGCCGCCGTTCGATCCGGAGCGTGCGTACTACTTGAGCCAGGCACGCATGCAGACAGGGGATCTGGGGCGCGCCGCCTGGACCCTGGAAAATCTGGTCGCAGAAAGACCCGAATATACGCCGGCCTACTATGCACTGGGCGAAGTATACAACCGCATGGCAAAACCCGGGACGGCCCACTACTATCTGGGCGTGCACTACCGGCAAAAAGGCGATATCCCGAATGCCGTTTTCCACCTGAACCGCGCCAGAGAATCGAGCCAGGACGAAGAGATCCGAAAAAAAGCCGCCGAACTTCTCGGCAAGCTACAGGGAAAATCAACAAAAACAGGAGGATAAGGAAGGAACGGCTTAGAAATTGTGAATGAGCCCTGGCGCTGGCCGGCATTTCAGACCAGTTTGATCAAGAATTAAACTGTTTTTATAATAACGAATTGGAATTTTACAAAAAATAGGGGCGGTGCGCAGCATCGCCCCTATTTTTTGTCGAAGTGGGAAAACTGCATGGTGAAGGTGCCCCGTCCCTGGGTGGCGGAGCGAAGGTCCGTGGAGTAGCCGAACATGTTGGCCAGGGGAACGATGCCTTGGATCACCTGGAGTCCTCCCCGGGGCTCGATCGATTCGATTTTTCCCCCCCGGGAGTTGAGGTCGCCGATGACGTCTCCCATGAATGCTTCCGGCACCAGGACCTCGGTTTTCATGAACGGGTCCAGCAGGAAGGAATCGGCCTGCCGCAGGGCATCCTGCGTCGCCATGGAAGCGCTGACCCGATACGCCAGCTCGCTGCCGGCCGACTCCCGATATGCACCGCCCACCAGCACGGCCTTGACGTCCACGGTCGGATATCCCAGCATCGCGCCGCTTTCCAGCGATTCCATGACCCCCTGTTCCACGGCCCGCCGATACGCGGCCGGTACGATCTCTTCGGAAACTCTGGCGGAAAATCGGTTTCCCTCACCCCGGGCCAGGGGCTGAATCCGGATACGAACCTCGCCGTAATGGTTCTGGCCGGCCACCTCGCGGTCGAAAACCGCGGTGGCCTCGGCGGTCTTGCCGATGGTTTCCCGGTACACGACCTGGGGTTTGCCCACGTTTACCTGGGTGTTGAACTCCCGCTGCATCCGGCTGGTGATCACCTCCAGATGAAGCTCTCCCATGCCCGATAAAATGGTCTGGCCGGTGTCCTCGTCTTGGCGAACGCGCAATGTCGGGTCTTCCGCCAAAAATTTTTCCAAAACCTGTTCCAGCTTTTCCTGGTCTGCGTGGGTCTTGGGTTCGACCGCCACCGATATCACCGGCTCGTAAATCTCGATGTTTTCCAACAGCACCGGCCGGTCCTTGGCGCAGAGGGTCTCGCCGGTGGAGGACTCCTTCAACCCGACGACGCCGACGATGTGGCCGGCTTCGACCTCGTCGACCCGCTCGCGCTTGTTGGCGTGCATGAGCAAAATTCGGGAGACCTTTTCGGTCTTGTTGCGGGTCGGGTTGTACACGTCCTGCCCGGCCCGAATCTTTCCGCTGTAAAGCCGCACATAGGAAAGCTTTCGCCCCTCGGTCATGGCTACCTTGAAGATCAGGGCCGCCAGCGGGGCGGAAACCTTGACCGGGCACTCGATGATCTCTCCGGTTTGCGGATCGGTCCCCTGGATGGCAGCCACCTCCTCCGGGTTGGGCAGGTAGCGGACGATCGCATCGAGCAGCGGCTGAATCCCTTTGTTTTTCAGCGCGCTGCCGCAAAGAACCGGCACCAGCGAAAGATTGCAAGTCGCCTTTCGAATGGCCGCCAAGAGCTGCGCCTCTTCGATGGGCGTCTCGGAAACGTAGGCCTCCATGAGCCCGTCGTCGACCTCTGCGACCGTCTCCAGCAGCTTTTCCCGGTACTGCTTTGCCCGATCCTGATGGATCGGATCGATTTCCCCTTCGTGAAAAGTGGCTCCGAGGCTGTCGTCGTCCCAGACGATCTGTTTCATGGAAATCAGATCGATGACCCCGATAAACTCGTCTTCGACGCCCACCGGAAGGGTGAGCACCAGAGGGGCGGCGTGGAGGCGCTGTTCCATCATGTCGACCGTTCGAAAGAAGTCCGCGCCGATTCGGTCGAGCTTGTTGACAAAGGCAATCTTCGGAACCTTGTATTTATCTGCCTGCCGCCATACGGTCTCGGACTGGGGTTCGACCCCGCCCACCGCGCAGAACACACCGATGGCCCCGTCGAGCACCCGGAGGGAACGCTCCACTTCGATGGTGAAGTCGACGTGACCCGGGGTGTCGATGATGTGAATCTCGCAGTCCTTCCAGTCGCAAGTGGTCACCGCAGAGGTGATGGTGATCCCCCTCTCCTGCTCGTCGGGCATCCAGTCCATCACCGCCTCGCCGTTGTGGACCTCCCCGATCTTGTGGGAGCGGCCGGTATAGTACAGCACCCGCTCGGTCACGGTTGTTTTGCCGGCGTCGATATGGGCGATAATCCCGATATTGCGGATATTCTTGCTCTTTTTTTTCTTCATGGAGTACAGCTCTCAAACGGAAAAACCGGCCCTTGCGCCGGTCACCGGATTTGCTCCCGCCGCCGGAAAAGCGGCAGGATTCATTTTCGTTTGCAATCCTTCAAGGTGGAAACCTTATCTAAGGCAAATGGAAAGGGTTGTCAAGACAGCCGACTGGGCGCGGATCCGCGCGGGTTGCCGACTTTGTTGACTTGCCCCGGTCCTTCTGTTAGAGCGCTTGTCAAAATTGGATCCGAGCTCGGCATTTTTTTAGCATCCCCGCTGGCGTGTCGGTTCGTCTGAAAACCGACGACCTTAAGAAAAGAAAGGATGACAATCCATGACAGAGCGCACGTTGTCCATCGTCAAGCCCGACGGTGTCGGCCGCGGGCTGATCGGTGAAGTGGTCCGCCGCTTCGAGAAAAACGGCCTGAAGATCGCCGCCATGAAGATGGTCAAAATGAGCAAGCAAGAGGCCCAGGGATTTTACGCGGTCCACCGAGGCAAGCCCTTCTACGACAGCCTGACTGATTTCATGTCCTCGGGGCCGGCCGTGGTCTTGGTGCTGGAAGGAGAAAACGCCATCGCCAAAAACCGCGAGCTGATGGGGGCCACCAACTACAAGGAGGCGGCGCCGGGGACCATCCGGGCCGATTTTGCCACCGACATCGAAAAGAACATCGTCCACGGCTCAGACGCCCCGGACACCGCCGCCTTTGAGATCGGCTATTTCTTCAGCGCCTTGGAAATCGTTGCCGGATGACCGAAGGGGTGAACCTGAAAAACGTCGCCGTGGTGCTTCACCGCCCACGGTTTCCGGAAAATATCGGCTCGGCGGTGCGGGCGATGCGCAACATGGGCATCGGACAACTGCTGGTGGTGTCCCCGGCCGATTTCGACCGGGAACGGATCCTGCGTCTGGCCACCCATGCCGCCGCAAACACCGTCGAACAGATCCAGTGCTACGACTCGCTGGCCGAGGCCTTGGCGCCGTTCCAATACGTGGCGGGCACCACGGCCCGGCGCGGCGGGCAGCGGGACCGGCTTCTTTCGCCGGAAGCCCTAGCCCGGGAGCTTCTCCCCATTGGCGAAAACAACCGGATCGCCCTGGTTTTCGGGCCGGAGGACCGGGGGCTGACCAACGAGGAGCTTCGGCTCTGCCACCGCCTGACCACGATTCCGACGGCGGATTTTGCTTCCCTGAATCTGGCCCAGGCCGTCATGGTGGTCTGCTACGAGTTGTTCAAGGCCACGCTGCCGGAAAAACCCGAGTTCGTTCCCAGAATGGCCAGCCGGCACGAGCTTGACGGGATGTACGACGGGCTCCGGGATTTGCTGGTCCGAATCAGCTACATCAACCCGGAAAACCCCGACTACTGGCTGCACCGCATCCGCCAGTATTTCACCCGCATCCGACTCAGGGCCAAGGAGGTGAGCATCATCCGCGGCCTGTGCCGACAGGTGGACTGGTATGCGGAAAAGCGCTATCGTGATGGGCTTGAGGAGGGGCAGCGGAAGACGGCAGCGGATGAAAAGGATGACGTGGAAAGATAAGGCGAAGACCGCGGCCCAGGCCGGTTGATTCGTCAATTGGTTGAATGGTCGAGTGGGAAAGGCTTCTATCTGGCTCTTGTTCTGCCCATTTAACGAATCAACGACTTAACCAATCAACTATCTTTGGCCAATCGACCACCCAACCCATCAACCCACCGACAAAAAGGCGAATCAAAAAAAGAAAAGAGACAAAAAATGCGCCTCATTCGTTATGGAGAAAAAGGAAAGGAGCGTCCCGGGCTCCTGAAAGAAGATCGTATCATCGATCTGCGGGAAAACTTTCCGGAAATTCCCGATATCGATGGGGATTTTTTCGAGAAAGGATGGATCGAACGGGTCCGGACGCTGACCGCAGAGGGCCGCCCCCTGAAGGTACGGCTGGGGCCCCCGGTCTACAGACCCTCCAAGATCGTCTGCCTGGGCCGAAACTATGCCGACCACGCCAAAGAGGGCGGCAATGAGCGGCCCGAGCGGCCGCTGCTGTTTTGCAAGGCGCCCAGCGCGCTAAACGGCCCGTACGACCCGATCCTGTTGCCGAAGAGCAGCCACCAGGTCGACTGGGAGGTGGAGCTTGCGGTGGTGATCGGCCGAAGGGCCCGACGTGTGGACCGGCGCCGGGCCGCGGACTACATCGCCGGGTTTTGCACGGCAAACGACGTTTCCGGCCGCGACGCGCAGTTTGCCGATTCCCAGTGGTTCCGGGGAAAGAGCTTTGACACCTTCGCCCCGCTGGGACCGGCGCTGGTCACCCCCGACGAAGTCGGGGACTGGACAAATCTGCGGCTCACTGCAACCGTCAACGGGAACGCCATGCAGGAAGGAACCACGGCCGACATGCTCTTTGACGTCGGCTCGATCATCGAGGCCATCACCTGCGACATCACCCTGGAAGCCGGCGATGTCATTTTCACCGGGACGCCGGCCGGGGTGGGCATCTTCAGAGATCCTCCGGTTCTGCTCAAGGCCGGCGACGTGGTCGAATGCGCGATCGAGGGCATCGGGGCGATCCGCAATGAGGTGGTGGATTCGTTGAGTGGTTAATTGGTTGAATGGTTGGCTAAGTAGCGCATCATCCGACTCAAAGGCTTTTGTTCAGAAGCCATGCTGTGAAAAACGGGTTCACGAGCACTTCTTTTGCACTATACAGCGTTATGCTGATCGGCACGACACAAAACAATGCAATATCAATAGCGGGAATCGGCAAGATTGACCCACCCTCCCGCCTCCACCAAGTCGCGTTCGAATCGGGAAAGGACAAAGGGAATCTCCAGCATCGTCTTTCCATCGGCGCTGAAGATAAACTTCGGGGCATCCAGGTCGACCGCCACCTCGGTCTCTGTGCCGGCAATCTCGGCAAAGAGCCGGTCGACGATCTCCGGTGAAAGGGAAACAGCCAACATCCCGCAGTTGAACATGTTCTGGCGGAAGATCCGGGCGAAGCTTTCCGCCACCACCAGCTCGATGCCGTTGACCTCCAGGGCCCAGGCCGCATGCTCGCGGGAGGATCCGCAGCCGAAATTCGCCCGGGTGACGATCGCCCCCTTGCCGGGGAGGTCTGCCGCCGGAGAAAAGCCTTCCAGCTGGATGTCCTCCAGCAGATAGGGTTTCAGGGCCTCCCGGCTCGGTTCGGTCAGGTACCGGGCCGGGATGATCTCGTCGGTATTGATGTCGGATCGATCGAGAAACAGGACCTTTCCGCCGAAGCGCTTCATGTGGCTACCCCCTGTAGATCGTCGAGTTGGTAATATGGCCGGCCAGGGCGCTGGCCGCAGCCGTGGCCGGGCTGACCAGGTGGACCATTCCTCCCTTGCCCATTCGGCCGCTGAAATTCCGGTTGGTGGTCGACGCGCAGACTTCCCCTTCGGCCAGCACGCCGGTGCTCATCCCCAGACAGGCCCCGCAGGTGGGGTTGGCGACGCAAAACCCGGCGTCCAGAAAGACGGCCAGAAGTCCTTCTTCCATGGCCCGGCGGTACACCTCCGGGGTGGCCGGAGAAACGATGCCGCGCACCGAGTCGACGATCTTTCGATTCCGGAGAACCTCGGCGGCCACCCGCAGGTCTTCGATTCTCCCGTTGGTACAGGAGCCGATGTAGACCTGGTCGATGGGCGTGTTTTCCATCTCCCGCACCGGCCGCACCTGGTCGGGTTTGTATCCGAAGGTGCTCATCGGCTCCAGATCCGACACATCGTGGGAAACCACGGCCTCGTAATCGGCATCGGCATCCGGACAAAATTCCCGGTAGGCCGCCAGGGCCTTTTCGGGCGATGAGAATTCGCCCTTGATAAACGGCCACAGATAGTCGACCGTGGTCCGGTCCGGCGCACAGATGCCGCTGGTGGCGCCGGCTTCCACGGCCATGTTGCACAGGGTCATGCGCGCTTCCATGGTCATCTTCTCCACCACCGGACCGGAAAACTCGATCACCCGGTCCGTGGCGCCGTTGACCCCGATCCGGCCGATGATCGACAAGATGACATCCTTGGCATATACCCCTGCCTTTCGCTCGCCGGAGATCTCGACCCTGATGGTTGCCGGGCTGCGAAAGGCGCAAACGCCCTTGAGAATGCCGACCTCCAGGTCGGTCGTTCCCACCCCGGCGGCAAACGCGCCAAAGGCCCCGTGGGTGCAAGTGTGCGAATCGCCCATGATGATGGTGCTGCCGGGCCGGACAAAGCCTTTTTCCGGAAAGAGGGCGTGGCAGATACCGTTTCTGCCGATGTCAAAAAAATCCCTGATGCCGTGGCGCCGCGCCCACAGCCGCAGCACCCTGCCCTGCTCTGCGGTTTTGGAATCCTTGGCCGGGGTGACATGGTCGATCACCGCCTTGATCCGGTCCGGATCGAACACGCGATCCTTTCCCCGGGCCTCGAGGTCCTTGACGGCAAGGGGGGTGGTGATCTCATGGCAGAACACGGCATCGATGCGAAGCACGAAGACGTTCTCTTCGGGCCGATCCACCAGATGGGCGTCAAAGATCTTTTCCGCGACAGTTTTTCCCATGGCTTGTCCCTCGCTGGCCTCCAAATCCGGAGGCATTCATGCCATTTGGTGCTTTTTCTTAGACGGAGGCCCTGACGAGTTCAAAATTCCAGGTTCCAGATTCAAGATTCACCGGAAGGTATTTTCTTCGAATCTCTTGGCTTTACCCGTCCAGTTTGGTCAAGAATAAAACAATTCTTTAGTATAATACTATGAAATTTAAATGTTTTTCTTGTTCCTTTTCTTTGCTCGCCCAAAGAAAGGAACCAAAAGAAAGGGCGCCCTGCGCCCCGCTTCTCCCTGCGCGGGACGATGGGCTTCCCTGACGGGAATTCTAAAGCCCATCTTTCAGGATAG
>CBFCZJ010000032.1:0-18976 GCA_965602445.1 uncultured Desulfobacterales bacterium
GCCACAGAGGGCGTGCCCTACAAAAACCCCGGCTTCGATCAAAGTTTCATACGAGTTCGCCTGAATCGCCTGCCGCCGGGCCATCCATCCAAAACTGAAAGACCGGTTGCACTCCGTGCTGATTTGCGTTAGCATAATCAATAATTAAATAATACAAAGTTATATGTTTTATGAAAGGAGAGTCGTTTCATGAGTGGACTGGCCGTTGGAATCGGCGACGTGAGCCAAGAGCAGGTGCAAAAAATGCTAGAAAAAATGGGGCACAGGGGGCCGGACCGTTCCGGGATCTTTGCCGAACCCGGTGTCCTTGTGGGCCAGAACTACATGCGGGCGGACATCGGCCCGGACCACCGAGACGTTGTCGTTCCCGCGGTGGACCGCAGCGAAAAACCCCGGGCGATTGCCTACGACGGCGAGATCGGAAACTGCCGGGAGCTGTGCGGAAAGTTCGGAGTAAAAGACGGCCCGCTTTGTGCAGAAAGGCTCCTGCTTCAGCTTTTCCGGTCCCGGGGGGCTGAAATGCCCGCCCTGCTGACCGATGCGGTATTTGCATTCGTGATCGCCGGCAAAGACGGCTTTTTTGCCGCCCGGGATCTGCTGGGCATCAAGACGCTTTTTTACGGCCGGAAAAACGATAGCCTCTATTTTGCCTCCGAACTCAAAGGGGTCCTGGCCGTCACCGACGAGGTCTACGAATTTCCGCCGGGTCACATGATGGACGCCGAAGGCAGCCTGAAGCCCTTTGCCTCCCTGCCCGACAAGGCGCCGGACCGTTGGGAGACCGACGAGGACCGGGCGGTGGGAGAGGTTCGGCGAATCATCGAAAAAAGCTTCGACAGCCGGGTCGATTTTTCCTTCGAGACCGGCAGCCTGCTGTCGGGGGGCATCGACAGCAGCGTGATTGCCATGCTCGGCAGCCGGGCATATAAAAAACGGTTCGGCCCAACCGCCCGGATCAAGACGTTTGCCCTGGGAATGGGAAAAAGTGAAGACATCATCGCCGCCAGGAAAGTGGCAGAAGCCATCGACTCCGAGCACCACGAGGTGATCGTCGACCTGGAAGAGGCCCTGGCGGTGATTCCCGAGGTGGTCTACCACCTGGAAAACTTCGATCCGTCCCTGGTGCGAAGCGCAGTGTCCAACTATCTGATTTCCGGATATGCCAAACAGAAGGGTATCGACGTTCTTCTCTCGGGCGAAGGCGGAGACGAGGTGTTCTGCGGTTACCTGTATTTGAAGGAAAAGCCGCCGGAAGCGCTGTTTGACGGCCAGATCGAATGCCTGAAGTTTCTGCACAACAACGCCAGCCTGCGGCTCGACCGCATGAACCAGTGCAACGGGATTCGGGTGGTGACGCCGCTGATTTCCGGAGAGCTGCTCGGCTATGCCCTGGGGCTTGCCCCGGAGCTGAAGCAGAAGCCGGATGCCGGCGGGAAAATGGAAAAATGGGTGTTCCGCAAAGCCTTCGAGGATCGGCTTCCCAGCGAGGTGGTCTGGCGCCTCAAACAGGAGTTTTCCCAGGGATCCGGCTCGGCGGCCCTGCTGCCGAAGCATTTCGAATCGCTGATTCCAGACGAGGAGCTGGCCGCCGCCCAGCAGAAGCACCCGAAAGTCCGCAGCAAAGAAGAGCTGTTCTACTTTCGGATCTTCACCGAGCACTTCGGCGAAGGGCGTGCCGTGGACACCGTCGGCCAGTGGGTGAGTCTGTAGGGCGCTGCGCGCCGCTGGAAAGCTGGGATGCTGGGAGGCTTGGAGGCTCGAAGGCTGGGAGGCTCGGAGGCTTACAGCAAAATCATCAGAAGCCAATAGGCCCCGGACGTCAGGAAGGCAGCCGGTGTAAATCAAGATCTCTTTTTTTTACCCAGTTTTGAGCTTTTCTGCTTCCAAGCCTTCCAGCCTTCCAGCCTCCCAGCATCCTGGCCTCCCAGCATCCTGGCCTCCCAGCCTTCGAGCCTCCCAGCCTCCCAGCTTTTTTCACCACAGATTTGCGTCCGGAAAGTTCATCGCCTCGATGAAGCGGTCGTAGAACTGCGGGTGGATCGACAGCTCCACGTGGTCGATCTGTTCCACGATTTGGGTCGCTTTTTGCCAGTTGCGCTTGGACATCAGGGCCATTTTGGCGCCGGCCGAGGCCGCATTTCCCAGCGACACCACCTTTTCGACGTCGACGGTCGGAATCAGGCCGATGCGCATGGCGCTGTAAGGGTTGACGTAGTTTCCCAGGGCGCCGGCCAGATAAATCATGTCCAAATCCTCGGACGCCACCCCCATTTCCGCCATCAGGATCTCCACTCCGGCGCCGACGGCGCTTTTGGCCAGCTGCAGCTCCCGAACGTCTTTTTGCGTCAGCAGGACGCGCTCTTCGCTGTAGCTTTCCTCGGGCCAGGCCACGACAAAATCGTGGGCCTGTTTTTTCTCCTGCCATAGAATCCGGGAGCGGAGCAGGTCGCCGGGCTCGCTGATGCCGTCCGGGCCGAGCAGCCCTTCTGCGTCGATGGCGCCGTGGTGGAGCAGTACGGACACCAGGTCCACCAGGCCGCTTCCGCAGAGGCCGCGGACCTTGATGTTGCCGATCACTTCGTAGTGCAGGTCGCTTTCCGACATTTGCACGCTTTCAATGGCGCCGGCCCGGGCGATCATCCCGCGCGAAATCCGCGCGCCTTCCAGGGCCGGCCCGGCCGCTGCAGAACAGGTCAGCATGCGGTGTCGATTGCCGAGAAAAATCTCGCCGTTGGTCCCGAAGTCGAGGCCCAGGATCATCCGATCCTCTTGGGCCGCGCCGGAAGCCAGAATGAAGCTGATCAAATCGCCCCCGATGTAGCCGGATTTGGAAGGCATCACGTAGAGCATGGCCTCAGGGTTCATGGCCAGCCCGAGATCCGCCGTGCGGAAGCTGATTCCTTCGGTGAGCACCGGTGAAAAGGGGGCTTCGGCGATCCCGGAAGGATCCAGGCCGAGAAGAAAGTGCTGCATCGTGGTGTTTCCGGCGGCCATGGCAACGAAGATGTGCTCGGGGGCAAGTCCGTTTGCCTCCAGAAGGCGCCGGGTGATCAGGTTCATGTCCCGGATGAGCATTTCCCGCATCCGCTTCAACCCCTGGGTTTTTTCTTTCACGTACTGAATGCGGCTGATGACGTTGGTGCCCAGCCTGGACTGGGAATTGAGCCGGGAAATGACGCTGACCTCCAGGCCGTCTGACAGGTCGATGAGCTTTCCCACCAGGGTGGTGGTGCCGATGTCAAAGACGATGCCGTATCGGCCGGCCAGGGATTCGATCCGTTTCCAGGCCAGCATGCAGTTGCCGTGGATCAGGGCCTGACCCTCGAACTCGGTCGTCCGCAAATCTTCGTAAAGGGAGCAAAGGCATCGGTAGGTGACCTTCATGTTCCGGTACGATTCGCCCAGCGCGGCCCGGACCCGGTAAAAGTCTGAGGTCGGCGCTTCGATGCTGGGCGGGGGGACGGAGGCCCGGCGTCTTTCCAGCAGCGGGTCGAGCTCGTGGGCCGGACTTTGGCCATGCTTGAGGATCTGAAAAAGCTCCATCTCCCCGCTGTCGACGTCGGTGTGCACCGTCAGCGTCTTGTTCAGGCGGGTGCGGCACGCCAGGCGCACCCCTGCGGTCAGCTCTTCGGTGGTGAGCAGCTCCCGCTCCTGTTCGTCCGGGGGACCGACGGGCGTCAGCACCCGGATCTTGCATTTGCCGCAGGTCCCCAGCCCGCCGCATTCGCCGTCGAGATCGATCTCGGTCGGCGCCAGCACCTCATAGACCGTCGCCCCTCTTTTGACCTTGATCCACTTGTCGTCCGGCAGCACGTTGAGCCAGATCGACTTGCGCCCACCGGTCCGGGGAGGGGCCTGATACGATCTCTTTTTCTTTTTTTTCTTGGTTCGAGGCAATTTTTTCATACGACCTCTCTGGTTAGAAGCCGTCCGTTGCAAGAATGGAGACCAGCATCGCCTCCAATTCCGTGTAGTCTGCTTCTTCCACCTGAAGCGACAGCGAAAGCCGGGACGCCACGTGTCTTGCCTGATCTATCAGGTCCGGGTCCAACGGCTGGCGGATGTATATCACGCGACGGTAATGTTCGAAATACCAGCTTCGCATCATCGGATCATAAAGCTCCAGCGGCTGCCAGCAGTATTCGTCGAAATTGAGCAGCAATCGTTTTTCCAAAAAGAAGCTGCCGGGCACGGCTTCGGTCATCTGCCGGTACCGTTCGGTTCCCAGGAAAATTTCAAAGCAGTGGCTGCATGCAATCCGCGGCACCGAAAGGGCGTGCAAGGCGGTGTCGATGCCCGGAAAGCATTGCCCGAACAGGCAGCAGGCGCGCTCTTTGCGCCGGTGGGCCTCGGCGATTTCAAGGGAGATCCGCTGCCTCAGTTCATCGGGTCTCAGGTGCAGATGCGCAGGAAGATATCGGATTTGCAGGTCTGGATACCGGCGGGGAATTTCCAGAAAGCGAAGGGCGTCTTCAAATACCCGGCAGGCGATGATGCATCGGGTCACTGCAGCCCCCTTCGCAGCGCTGGGGCTGTGAAAGGAAGCGAAAATAAACCATCATCCAAATCACAATATCCAAACATGGGTAAAAGCCTTTCTAAAGGGACTTGTTTGGAATTTGGTGCTTGGTTTTGGTCTGCCGCTGTCCGGCGCGGTCTCAGACGTCGACGATCTTCGGAAACCGGCTGCGGAGGCCTTGGACCGCCGCCGGATCGAGCCGGTGTTCGTGTTCGTCGAGGATCTTATCGACGACCGACTGGGCCCGCATCAGGGGTGTCGGCGCTCCGCGCCCGACCCAGCGGTCGTATTGCTCCCGGACCGCCAGCTTCGGGTAAAAAAATTCACTGAACATATGCTCCACGGTGTGTTCCTCGGTCACGTAGTTGCCGCCGGGCCCGACCCGCTCGATGCATTCGAAGGCCAGGGTTTCGGTGCTGATGGTCACACCCCGCAAGAGCCGCTCCACCATCCCGATAATTTCATCGTCGATGACGTACTGCTCGTAGGAGATCGAGTTTCCCGAGTCGAGCATGCCCGCGGCCAGATGGACGAAGTCCGCACCGGCGCGGCCCAGCATCAGATTCGACACCCCTTTTTCGAACCCGGCCTGGATGTCGGGTCGTTTGGCGTCGGTGAGCCCGGCGCTGGCATAGATGGGCAGACCGTACCGGTGGGCCAGGGCCACGGAGCAGGTGTTCAACATGGCGGTTTCCACCGACCCCACGGCAAGGTCCATCGTGCGAAGGTCCATGGCCATGGGAACGCTGCCGTACATCACCGGGGCGCCCGGAGACATGAATTGTACCAGGGCCGCGCCGGCCAGGGCTTCGGCGTGGAGCTGGGCCAGGGTGCCGGCCAGCGTCGCCGGGGCCGTGGCTCCGGAAATGGGGGCAGGCGCGCAGGTGACCGGGATTCCCCGGCCGGTCAAAAACTCCAGGATTTTGAGCGAATCGCCGTCGATGGTCAGGGGACTGATCGGATTGGTGATCACCGACACGAAAGGCTGCCTGCGCAGCGAATCATTTCCGCCGGCGATGGCCTCGACCAGTTCGACCATCTGCCGGGCGCCTTCCAGATTGTCGACCCCCCCCATGACATGCTTGTTCGTGTGCAAAAGTGCATGGAAGAAGTCGTTCAGGTGATAGGCGTCCGCGGCCAGGTCATAGGCCTGGCAGGCGATGATGTAAAACCGGATGTGGGAAAGTTGCTCCACCAGGGCCGCCGTGTTGGCCACGTCGCGCAGCATGGTGGGCCGGAAGCCGCCTGTGGCCAAATCAAGGATCTGAAAGGCACGCCCCCCGTTTCCGAAGTAGACCTGGCCGCTTCCCAGGTCCAGGTCGTTTTGGCCGTCTCTTGAAAAGAGGGTGAAGCGTTTGGGCGCGGAGGCCAGCTGCCGGTCGATCCATCCGTCCGGGAGCCTGACGCGTCCGTCTGCCGGCTCCACCTGGGCCCCCGAAGCCCGGAGACGATCGAGCATCTGCTTGTCCAGGACCCGAATCCCGACGGTCGTCAGAATCCGCCGGCCGGTCTGGTCGATCTGTTCAATGTCCGCTTCGGAAAGAAACTGCCGCATGGTTGTGCGATTCCTGTATGAAGTTTTACTCTGAACCATCCACATGGTTCACGCCGCGCTGGGGAAGCGAGTAAAGATCCGTGCCCAGAGGGCATTCAAACTTAAATCCGAAATTCGAATATCGAAATCCGAAACAAATTCAAAATCCGAATTTTCGAATGACCAAAACAAGGTCTAAGGGCAAAAAAACCTAAAACCTTCTGAATACCTGCTGTTGTTTGGGTCATTAAAGTTTTCCCAGCAGCTGGTCGATCTCCTTGGCCAGTTCGGGGGCCATTTCCGGTTCGAGCCGGTGGGAGGCCAGAAGCTCGCGGGCCTTGTCGTTGCTGCGCCGGTACAGGTCCTTTCCCCCTTCGGCCATCCACGCGTCGTATCGGCTCCGATCCATGAGCTCCGGCAAAAAGAGCGCCTCCTGAAAGTGGTCGAAGGTATGATCGTCGGTGAGAAAGATCCCCCGGGAGCCTGCGTCCTTGACCCGTTCCAGGGCCTCCAGCGCCAGGGTCTCGGCATTGACGGGAATGCCCCGGGTCAGGTGAAGGGCGGCGGCGATCAGTTCGTCGGCGATGGTTACCATTTCCAGCGACGAGGTGTTTCCGTATTCCAGGTAGCCCACGTCGTGGATGAGGTTGCACCGGGAGAGCATGGCCGTGACGATGGACAGCATCGCCTCGGCCCCGGCCTGGGCGTCGACGACCTTGGAGTCGGTGGCTCCGGCAAACGACCAGATGGGAAGTCCGTAGATCTCGTCGCGCATGTCGGCCAGGGCGGCCTGGGTCAGGCTCCATTCCGGGCATCCGTAGGAGACGACCGTCGATTTCATGTCCAGGGCGCTGACGTTGGGACCGAATAGAAAGGGGGCGCCTTTTCGGGTCATCTGGTGGATGATCAGCCCCATGAGATTTTCAGCAATGCCCAGGGCCATGGCGCCGGCCAAGGTGACCGGCGCTCCCCCTCCGGCGTTGGACCCGGAGGGAAGGCAGAGCGGGATCTCTTTTTCGGCGCAGAAAATCAGGCGGTCCACCACATGGGCCGGAAACCGCAGGGGGCTGATCGCCTCTGAATAGTTGAGCAGAAAGGGCTTGCGCCGCAAGGCCTCCTCGCTGCCGGCTACAAGACAGGCAATCTCGTGGATCTTGGCCATGTCCTGCCTGCGGTCGGCGATGAACACGATCGGCTTGTTCGTGTTTTTGACCATTTCGGCAAAGGCATAGACGTAGATGAAGTCGATTTTCGGCACGTCCTGGGGATTGCTCATGGACATGGCAAAGGACATATTGTCCAGGCCGTCGATCAGCCGGGCAAAGCGGCCGGTGTCTGCCATTACGCACTGGCGGCGCTGGCCGCTTTCCAGGTCGAGGGTGAATGTCGTGTCCGAACCGGTGCCGAAGTAGAAATTTTCGTCCGCCAGCGCCATGGCCTTTTTCCCGTTCTGGTCGTAGAGCGCGATCTGGCGGGGGGCGGTTTTCAGCGCCTCTTCGGCCATGTAGGCCGGTATGCGGATCCAATCGCCTTCAGACGGCCGGGCGCCGGCATCCACCAGCATGGCCCTGGCCCCCTCGTGCTCCATCTTGATCCCGGTCTTTTCCAGAATCTCCAGCGCGGCCGTGTGGATGGCCAGCGCCTGCTCCCGGCTCAGCACTTTGAGCCGCGGTTGAAAGGTCTGTATCGGTAGGCTGTGCATCATATTCTCCTTCCGGATCAAAAAGCGCATTGGCTGCAGCGTTTTTTTTCATCGCGGCGCCGGCTGAAAATGCGCCCCGGGCCCGATCCGTCCGGCGCCGGCGCGCGGCAGATCGGTTATCCGGCGGCCATCATCCCCTTGACTTCGGACACCGCGGAGCCGGCATCCGGGGCGTATCGATCGGCGCCGATCTCCTTGGCGAACTGCGAGGTCACCGGCGCTCCGCCGATCATGACCTTGACCTTGTCGCGGTGGCCTGCCTGCTTCAGGGCCTCGATGGTCGCCTTCATCGAGGGCATGGTCGTTGACAGCAGCGCCGACATCCCCAGGATCTGGGGGCTTTCGTCGGCCACTGCCTTGACGAAGGCCTCCGGGGCCACGTCCACACCCAGATCGACGATGGTAAAACCGGCGCCTTCGAGCATCATGGCCACCAGGTTCTTGCCGATGTCGTGAAGGTCGCCCTTGACGGTTCCCATGACGATTTTCCCCTTGCTGGAAACCGTTCCGGCCTGGAACTGGGGCTTGAGCAGCGCCACGCAGGCCTGCATGGTTTTGGCCGAGCGGAGCATCTGGGGGACGAACATGGTCCCCTGGGAAAACTTCTCCCCCACGACGTCCATGGCCGCGATCAGTCCCTGGTCCAAAATCTGCTGGGGATCGCTTCCGGCATCGAGGGCCTTTTGGGTTTCCTGGACGGCTCCATCCATGTTTCCCTTGATGACGGTTTCCGATAGTGCAGTAAAGTCCATGAGTGTTCCTCCTATGCGTGCTTTGAAAACAGCCCTTTTTCGTAGGCGTCGATGAATTCGACGCAGTATTCGTCACGGCCCAACAGCATGTTCACCGCCGCCAGTGCCGACATGAACTCCGCATCCGTCGGATCGCAGATGGCCGCCGAAAGGCCGTGGGCAAGGGCCAGGCCGAGAAAATGGCGGTTGATCAGCCGGCGGGCGGGCAGACCGAAAGAGATGTTGGAAAGACCGCAGATGGTGCCGACCCCGGGAAACCGCTCGCCGATGCCGGCAATGGCCGCCAGTACCGCCGGGCCCATCCGGACGTCCACCGACACCGGCTGGACCAGCGGGTCCACGAAAATGTCTTCCAGGGCCATACCGGCGGAGGTCAGCTTTTCGATCAGCTCCGCCCCCACCGCGATGCGTTCGTCGGCCGTGGTCGGCATGGCGGCCTGCGCCATGCAAAGAGCGACGACTTGGCAGGGGTTTTCTGCGACCACCGGCAAAAGCGCATCGTACCGGTCTTTTTCCAGGGAGATGGAGTTGATCAGCGGCCGGCCCTTGTGGACGGCCATGGCTTCTTTGAGCGCCTCCGGATTCGGGCTGTCAAGGCAGAGCGGGGCGTCTACCGCCTCTTGCACCGTTTCGACGAGCCAAGGCAGAAGCACCTTTTCCTGCTCCAGAAAGGTGCCGGCGTTGACGTCGATGTATTGTGCGCCGGCATCGGCCTGGGCACGGGCCACCGCCTGGACGGCTGCCGCATCCTTTTTCCCGACGGCTTCGGCAATTGCTTTGCGGCTGGTGTTGATCTTTTCTCCGACGATGATCATGGCGTCTCCCCTTGCTGTTCGGGACGAAAAAGCGGCGTCCTTCCCGCCTCAAGCGGGCAAGGCTCCCCGATGGAAAATGAAAAAGAAATCAGGACTCAACATTGATTTTGAGGATATGTTGGCCTGCGCTGTTGTTCGGTATCCTTTGGGGCGAGTTCATATACCGGCAGCAAATGATTCATTTCGCGGCACCATGAATCCCGAATGTTGAAATAAAATTCGCGGAATGAAACCGGCGGCGGAATTCAATCCAGCTGCGCTATCGTTTCGGAAAAGTCGATAAGATGCTGATATTCTGGACTCTAACAAATGAAAACCAAAATGCAACCCCGTCCCGGGCGATCATGGCAATATCAGATTTCGGTGCGGCGCGCATGCCGCTGAACAAGACGTCAACACCAGTTCATGTTTTTCGACCGGGGGAATTTCAAAAACCGCCGCCCGCGTCAAGGAAAATCGGCGCGGGATTTTAAAAAAGTGAGCGGAAAGGCGTCAGTCCCGCCGTCCCGCTCTCGGGCGATTTTTCCGAAAAGTGAATTCGTCCAAGAGAGGCATGGGGGTTGGTCGATTCGTTGTCAAATGGTCAACAAATCGACCACGGCCTCGTGGTCGAATTTGCCTGCCGGGGTCACCGGGATTTTTCCCACCACCCGGATCCGCCGGGGAACGGCCTGCGGCGCCAGGTGGTCGGCCAGTTGACGGCGAAGGGCGTCCGGGTCCACGTCGCCTTCCACCAGGGCCCCGATGGCCGACTGACGGCCGTTTTCCGTCGGCAGCGCCGCCACCACCGCCTCTTTCACGCCGGGAAAGGACCGGATCCGTTCCCGGATCTCCTCGGTATCGACCCGCTTTCCGCCGACTTTGACCACGCCGTCGGTTCTTCCCAGCAGGGTGAAGCCGCCGTCTGGGGCTGCCGCGGCCCGGTCTCCGGTCTTGAAATACCCCTTGGCATCGGTGGGAAGCTCGGGGGACAGAAACGGCGAGCGGACGTGCAGCTGGCCGGCGGCGATCTTCCAGTCCACGGGGGAAAAGGGGCGCAGGTCCTGCCGGCCTTCCGCCCGGCAGCGTGCGGCGATGCCTCCGGTCTCTGTGGAGCCGTAGATTTCCGTCACGCCGGTGCCGGTTTTTTGAAAGAAGGCGTCGGCGTCGTCGGCATCGAGGGGACCGGCCGAGGAAAAGGCGAGGCGGGGAGGCGGACAGGGCACGTCCGTTTCTTTCATGGCCCGGTAGTGGACCGGCACGCTGACCAGAATCGTGGCCCGGCTGGCCTCTGCGGCCGCGGCGATCTCTCTGGGAAACGACGGGGCCGCGGCCGAAACCGCCGCCGATGCAATCAGCGGGGCCAGCACCGAATACAACAGCCCGTAGATATGCAGGGCGGGCACCGTGGCCACGATCCGGTCGTCCGGCGAAAACCCGTAGGCTTCCACCAGGTAGGCCGCTTCGCCGATCAGGTTTCCCACGGTCTTGGACCAGATCCGGGGTCGGCCGGTGGAGCCGCCGGTAAACAGAGAGACCCACCCGGCGTCCGGCCGCGGCGGGGCGAAGCCGGCGGTTTGGAAGCTGCCGTCGGGCACCGGCAAGAGGGCCTGGACCTCGGAAGGAAGGGGCGCGTCCCTGTCGACGACCGCCAGGGTGAAGTCGACCTGGCGTCGCAGCTGCTCCATCACGGCGATCGAGACGGTATGAGGAAGGAGCAGGGGCCGTCGGGTGAAAAGGCCGGCGAGCAGGGCGGCGGCGAGCACGGCACGGTTTTCGGCAAAAAGGCACACCGGTCCGGAAGAGCCGGCCATGGCGCTGCGAAGATACGCCGCCATGGCGTAAACCTGCCCGTAGGTCGTCCCTGCAAGCAGAAACTCCCGATCGGGCTCCGCCGGCCCGGCCATCAGTGTCTGGATGGCGCGGGCCGACTGTCCGGTTGCGAAATGGTGTCGGTTCATGACAACGCTACTCCTCGGCGAAACTGTTTCGGGCCGACCAGAACGACGGCATGTGGACGACCAGGCGAAGGAGGCTTTCGCGATGCTGCCAAAGCCTCCGGGAAAATTTTCTTCGCCATGGCTTCGAACGGTAAAACCGCTGGACATGCCAGTTGTAAAGCCGGTCCAGGGTCTGAAAAGAGTCGATTCCCTGGGGCAGGAAGACAAAGTTGAGGCAGTTCATCAACGGCCATCGGCACTCGAAGGTTCCCAGAGACGGAATCTCTTTCCATACCGGCGCGCCCGGAAACGGCGTGAACTTGGCCATATTCATGTCGTCCAGGCCCAAGGAAAGGGCAAAGTCGCTCGTTTTGCGGATCGACTCCTCGGTCTCTTCGGGAAGTCCCATCATGAAAAGCCCCTTGACCCGGAGACCTTTGTCCTTGATGCGGTGCACGGTGCGCCGCACCCCCTGCAGATCGACGCCGGCTTTTTGCCGGGCGAGCACCTGTTCGTCTCCGGATTCGATGCCGATCGACACCATCAGGCAGCCGGCGGCCTTGAGCATTTCGAGCAATTCTTCGTCTGCATGGCCCACCCGCACGGCGCAGTTGAAGCGAAGTCCCAGGGGACGTTCGGCCAGCTTTCGGCACAACTCGATGATCCGGCCGCGGTGAACGGTGAACAGGTCGTCATAGATGTTGATGTGCCGAACCCCGAAGCTGTCGCGCAGGTAGCGCATATGCTCGTAGATGTATTGAGCGGAATTGAACCGGTAACGGCTTCCGAACACCGAGCGGTCGCAGAACGCGCATCGATAGGGACAGCCGCGGCTGGTGACCATGGTCGCCCCGGGTCCGCGAATGTAGCTGAACAAGGGCAGGTGATAGCTGCCGGGAAATCCTGCCAGCGCCTGGTAGGCTGGAAAGGGCAGACTGTCCAGGTCCTGTATCGGCTTGCGCGGGGGATTGACGACGATTTTCCCGCCGTCTCGAAACCCCAGCCCGTCGACTTGGGCCGGATCGCTTCCGGAGGCCAGTTCCGCCAACGTGGCCTCTCCTTCTCCCATGCAGAGATAGTCCACGGCGGGAAACTCCGACAGCAGCGGCCCGCCGACGGCCGAAATGTGCACGCCGCCGAATACGGTGCGGATGTCCGGCCGCTTTTCCTTGAGCCGCTCGGCCAGATCGACGCCGTCCAAAAAGCCGGAGGTCGTAGCCGAAAATCCGGCCATTTCCGGCCGGTCTGCAAGGATCCGCGCGGCAAAGGCCTCGTTGTTCGGCGGTGCATCGGGGCCGAGTCCGTCGTAAACGAAGACCCGGTGGCCTTCGCGCTCGAGCCACGCGGCAATGGATAGCAGGCCCAGCGGCGCCATGCGGTTTGCCGTAGCGGTGATATCCTTTCTTCCCGGCATCCAGTTGGAGCCGGCCGGATGAATAAGGGCGATGCGCATGGGTCAGCGGCCTTTCGATGCCGGTCCGGTCAGCTTCTCCATGACCGGTCGGCCGGTGAGGGTTTGCAGTGGCACGATCGACAGCCCCCGGCGGTGGATGCCGGCCACGATCTTTTCGACTTCAGACAGCCAAAGACCGCGGCGATCGACGGTCTTGGGCATTGAATCATGCAGCACGATCACGTCTCCGGCGCCCAATCGGCGAAGAATCCGGTCCGAAAGCCCTGCCAGCCTCCGGTTTCCGGCATCCCACCCCCGGCGGCTGAATGTGACCATATACATCCCGGCGGCCGAAAGTCCGGATGCGATCCGGGGGGTGACGATTCCCACCGGCGGCCGGAAGGCAAGGGGCCGAATTCCGACCCTTTCAAGAGCGGCGGCCGCCTTTTTCAGATCCCGACAGACCGCCTCCGGCCGTCTCAGCCCCAGCAGCAAATCGTGGACGTGGCTGTGGCAGCCGACCTCGTGGCCCCGGAGAACCAACTCCCGGGTCAGCCCGGGGTGGGTCTCGACCTTTTTGCCGACCACGAAAAATGCGGCCTTTACAAAGTTGCGCTCCAGCAGGTCAAGCAGCAACGGCGTCGTGGCCGGATCCGGGCCGTCGTCGAAGGTGATCGCAACAGACGGCCGGTTTCGGGGCCCCCGGCTGACCACGGGCGCAAAAAAACCGATCCGGGGGAGAAACGGGGCCGCCGCACAGGCGGCGACAAAGGCGGCAAGCGGAGCAGCCGCGGCAGCCGGATAAACGGCGCCTAAAACGGCGGCGCCGGCCAGGGCCGCAAAGCCGACCCGTTCGGCGGTGCTTCGAACCGGCTTCATGTCTTGTCCTTTGTCTGGATGCCGGCCGCCGTCGCCTTCCACCAGATCAGTTCCCCGTTTTCGTCTCCCGACGGCTGCCTTCGGTCGATCCGAAAGCCGCTGGCTTCGATGGTGCTAAATATGCGTGCTTCATTTCGGTAGTGTCCCGGGACACCCTGGAGCCGGAGGCGTATTTTTTCCAGGATCCACAAAAAGGCCCAGCGCCGCTCCGGGGGCACCGCCGCGCGGACGAGGAGGATTCCGCCGGGGCGCAAGCTTCTGTAAATTATTTTCAGCGTCTCTTTGAGGGCCGCATCGTCCAAATAATGAACCATGTCGAGCAGGAGCGCCAGGTCAGCCGGTACCGGCGGGGCCGGAACAGACGGCGCACGGCCGGTCCGGACGACCGCCCGGTCTTTCAAGGCCATGGCAGCGACCCGGGCTCGGTCCGCGTCCGGCTCGATGCCCCAGCTCCGGGCTTCGGGATACCGCTCTAGAAGCCATGCCGCCGGAACGCCGTAGCCGGTGCCCACGTCGAGGATCGTTGCGACTTGCGCTGCGTCGCCCAGCAAGCCGGGAAACTCGACAAACATCGGGTCGAATCGGAGCTTGAACCGAGAAAAAAGCCGCGGATAGGCTTCCAGGTTCCGGTACCGCCATAGAACGCGTTTTTCGACGCCGGCTCCGGAAGGTAGAAGGCGCCGACGGCGCTGCTGCAGCCGGGTCATCACCGGCGGCAGAATGAGAAAGGCGCCGACCATGGCGTAGCCGATGCCCAGAAAAGAGGTGATTCCGGCGCTTTTGAGCAGGGTATGCTCGGAAAAGCACAGCACGCCGAATCCAATGAGGGTCGAGGCCCCGGCCATAAAGACGGCCAATCGGATCCGGGAAAAGGCCGGATCGTCCAGGCTTCCGTAGCGCTGAAAGGAGCGGACGAAAAAAAGCGAATAGTCGATACCCATTCCGACCACGACAATCGACAGCATCAGCCCCGGAATGTCGAGGGGGCGGCCTAGCAAAGACAGGGTTCCCAGGGTGCAGACCATCGCAAACCCCACCGGGAGCAGAGATACGGCCGTTACGATCGCATCCAGAAAGAAGAAAAACAGCAGCACGACGACGCTTACGCCGATGACCAGCAGCAGCATGGTAAACGAAGAAAAAAGAAGCCTGCCGAGTCTTTCCGAAAAAAAGGCCGGGTCGAATATGGTTGCCAGCGCCTTGTACCGGTCCCGAAATCGGGCGCCGTCGTAAGCGCTGCCGGGGGTCAGTGTCGAGACCTGGACCCATCGGCCGCTTTGCCCTGCCTGCGTAATTCCCGCCAGATCGAAGAAGGCTTCAGAAAGCGGCACTCCCTGGTTCGTTAAAGCGCCGGCCGACAGTTGACGAAAAAACGGCTCGAAGGCACCGGGGGAAAATCCATAGGCGGCGGAGATTGACGACAGCCGTGTTTTTACCTCGAGGATCTTTTCCGGGGTCCAGAACGTCTGCCAGGCCTCCCGGTTGTGCGCCGCCAGCATCGGACCGGGAAAAACCGCCGACGGAACAAAGCCCTTATCCAGCACGCCGGCTTCGATGTCCGGCCGAACCTTCAGGTAGAGCGCGTCCATCTTCTTTCTGAGGCCGGCCAGGTCTTCGGATTCGACCATGATGAAGATGCGGTCGAAAATGCCTCCCCAGACCCGGGAAAACATCGCTTCGGCCGTCCGGGTTTGGGCAGAGACCGTGTTCATGGTGTCCAGGCTCACGTCGAAGCCGGGCCGGGCGAATATGCCCAGCACCAGGGCGGCGAGCAGGGCCGCTGCCGCCCCGGTGTTTCCGAAGCGGGCAAATCCGTCGGCTGCCCGCTGAAGCAGTCGGCGTGTTTGCCGGGCCGGCGGCATCGACTTAAAGACCAGGGGAAACACGGTGTGGACGAAGACAAAGGAGATTCCGATCCCCAGGGCGGCGAACAGCCCCAGCTGGCGGAAGGCCGGAAACGATGTCAAGATCAGGGCCGAAAAGGCGCCGATGCTGGTCAGTGCGGCCAGCAGGCCCACCGCCCTGACTTCCGTCGATGCACTGCGCCCGTCGCTTTTCACCGAACGGTCGACAAACAGCAGGTAGGCAATTCCGTGATCCACGGTGATCGAAACCACGGCCCCGCCGAAGCCGAGCACCATGGCGGAGATTGCGTCGGCAAACAGCGAATAGACGAAAAGAGCGGTCATGGCGCCGACCGCCGCCGGGACCATGGCGGCCAGCCCGAGCAGAGGCCGGGAAAAGGCCAGCAGCAGCAGCAGCACGATACCGGCCGCCGAGAGCAAAATTGCCGTCTCCACGTCCGAGCGGATCATCCGTTCGTTGTCCAGGGCGGCGCGGTAGGCGCCGATCGGCGTCACCGTCACCGGGGGGGCCCCTCCGGCGGCCCCTTCGTTGAGCCGGACCGCCAGGGTTTCTATCTGTGCCTCGACCTTCCGCCCGAATTCGGTGTTGGTCGCCGATTGGGCGGGTTTGGCCGGCAGCAGCAGATGGGCGCCGTCTTCGCTGATCACCCATCCCTTGTAGATGCGGGCGTTTTCGGTGGGAGCGGCCCCCCGGAGCCGGGCGAGGACGAATTCCGAAAGACCCAGGGGATCGGCTTCGATCAGGGAGGCTTTTCCGATGCCGGTGAGCGAGTTGAGGTCGTTGATCGTTTCACCCATCCGATGCGCCATGGCTTCGGCCGAAAGCCGCGGGTCCACCTGTCGCCGGAGCTGCTCTGCAGTGAACAGCTCGGAGAGGTTCGAGGCGATCTGCTGCACCAGAGACGGGATGGCGTTCTGCCAGTTTGCCGTCCCCACCTCTTCGAACAGTCCGCTGTTTTTCAGGAGTTGCCGGGTCTCGGCCGCATAGCGGACGAGAACCTCCGGATCTGCTTCGGCCAGGGAGAGGTCGATCAGCACCTGGTCCTGGATCGGGTGGTTTTTGAAAACGGCCGCTGTTTCACGGATGACCGGGTCTGCCGTGGGCATCGCATTGAGCACGTCGGTGTCGATGTGCAGCCGGAAGACGCCGACGGCGAACAAAGCGCAGGCGGCAAGGAGGATCGGCAAAAGGAGCAGGGGCCTGGTCGATGTTCTCATGGGAGGTGCGATCCGATGGCCGATGACGCCAGGTAGACAATGGCCAAGACCGCCAGGACATGGGCGAAGAGGATCACCGGCCGGTGCCGATGATAGAATTCGTTCATCTTCTGGATACGGTGCAATCCGCCGCACCACTGGCGGAACTTGTCGATTCGCGGTCTTTTATAGTTGTCGGTGGCCGATCCGCTCTGAAAGGCGAAGCAGGGATAGACGCTGAAATACTGTCCCTGCTCGTCGCGCAGCAATGCGTCAAATGCCTTTCCTGCCCACCGTTTTGCGGTAAGATGCTCGGCAAACGGGCGGTTGAGCGCATAGGCATGGGCCAGACTCCGATACCGGACGCCGACAAGGGACCTGTTTTCGGTTCGCCAGCTTTTTTTCACCAGGCAGCCGAAAAAAAGGGCGTCCCACGGGCGGGCGGATATAAAGTCGATGCAAACCCGCAGGGTGCGGGGGCAGTAGCGGCGGAAGATCACGTCGTCTTCAAAAACTGCGATGGTCTGCGCGCCGGCGGTGAGGCCCGCCTCGAGGCACCGCATGTGCGATTCGAAAATGCCCTGCTCGCTGCTTTCCGGATGGCGGTGCACCGATACGAATTCGACCCTGTCTCCCAGCCCCGCCTGCGCGAACTCTGCCGTGGCCGAAGCCCGCCGGTCGGGCCGCTCTTTAAGCGAGATGCAGTAGATCTTTTCGAAAAAATCCCAGGGGGATCGAACTGCCGCCATTTTCCGTTCCTGTTTCTTTTTATTCTGTCGAAAAGCTTGATCCCGGGCCCCAGGGATGCTTAAGATAACAATTCAAGAAACCGTTTCCCGCCGGTATGGGATCCGAAACGGTTGCACCGTTTCTTTGGGAAACGTATACATTGCAGCGTTTGCATGATTGGACGACCCAAACGCCATTCACTGATCACGGTTCATTTTGCAGGCATCACCATGAAAGACGCCTTTTTCAAATGGCTGGCCGGAACCGATTTCGTGCAAAAGGCCATTGCCGACCGCGCCGATTTGAGCGCCTTCCGCCAGCCGCCGACGCCGCGGATCCTCGCCGGGGTGTTTGCCATCGGCTTCAGCTATGTGATCGGATGGCCGGCTGTCGCCGCCCTGGGTACCCTTTCGATCTACTTCAACAAACCGCTGCTGGTGGTGATCGGCGGTCCGGTGGTCTACGTGCTTTCTCACCTGGTGTTCTTGCTGGGCATGTACCTGGCCGGCGCCGACTACACCAGGATTTTCCTGCGATGGGCTGTCCGGGTGGCCGTGGAAAAGCATTTTCACGCTGCCGACACTCCTCCCCCCTGACGAACCCTCACTTATGTGAAACTTCACTCGAAGTCGGGGTTTTTGTAGGGCACGACCTCCGTGTCGTGCCGACATGAACGGCACGGAGGCCGTTCACTACATCGGCAGAGGCTTCGGGGGAAGTTTCATTATTGATCAATCTGGACGCCCCGGCGGCCAGAGGCGTCGCTCGTATGAAACTTCGGTCGAAGCCGCGGTTCACGGCCGGCGGTGCTGTTTGAAAAACGCCCAGACGATTTCCGCCGCATCGAATTCTTCGAGCCCTTTTCCTTCCGGCATCGTCTCGGTAAAATGTCTTCCCGGCCACACGTGGCCCCATCCCTCGATCCGGTAGAGCACCACCGGAGCGCCTCCGTGTTCGTCGTCCCAGACGGTTCGATGCACCCGGCCGCCGCAGAGGCCCTCGGTTTCGGTTTGCCGGCTGCACCGGTTCCTGTCGATGAAAATCTGCAGGGACTCGGGAACCGGCAGATAGCTTCGCTCCCCGCCCCTTGCCGGCGAACGGCCGCCGGAAAACGGCACGAAATCATCGACAAGACCGTGGATCGACAAAAGCGGCAAGACGGCGGCCGGCTCCGGAATCTGCCACGCCGGGGCTTTGTCCGACGCCTTTCCCCCGGCCGATGCCCCCAGCGCCGCCGCCGCGGCAAGCATGTCCCCCCTTTCAGCGGCAAACCGGTAGGTCAGCATTCCGCCGTTTGAAAAGCCGGTCATGTAGATGCGGGTCCGGTCTACCGGAAGACGGCGACACACCCGCTCGATGGATTCGGCCACGAAGCCCACGTCGTCCACCCCGTCGGCCGCGGCTTTGCCGCAGCAGTGCCCGGCGTTCCAGTGGGAGAGAAAGCCGAACAGGTTCATTCCCTCCGGATAGAGGACAAAGAACCTTTCCCGGTCGGCCAGGCGGCTGAAGCCCGATGCCTTTTCCATGCCGGCGGCCGTGTCAAAGGCGCCGTGGATCACCACCACCAGCGGAAGGGGGGTTTTCCCATCGAAACCGGCGGGCACGTGGACGTTGAATGCCCGGCGGAAGCCCCCGGCACGGATGTCCAACTTTTCCCGGTAGGCGCCGGGCG
>CBFCZJ010000033.1:0-18700 GCA_965602445.1 uncultured Desulfobacterales bacterium
TCGCCGATTCGGACCCGGAAACCGAAAGAATCGAAACCGTCAACAAGGCCAAGGCAATTGATAAAGCGCTGCGGCTGCTGAAGAGTGCTTCGGGCTAGCATCGGGCCATGATTTGCCCAGTAATGGGGCCAAAAAGGTGAAATAAATCCGAAATTCGAAGCACGAAATCCGAAACAAATTCGAATGACCGAAATTCAAAATTCGAAACAACGGCAAATGGATCGACCGGGTATTTGTTTTTGTCATTTGGTCATTCGAATTTAGGATTTGTTTCGGATTTCGATATTCGGATTTCGAGTTTAGCGCTTGGGCGAATCCGCATCCTGCCAGGATGCCTCTGGCTGAATTGCCGTCGAGGGAAAACCATATGCTGCTCATGCTCGACAACTACGACTCATTTACCTACAACCTGGTCCAGTACCTGAGGGAGCTGGGGACATCTGTGGAAGTGTTTCGAAACGATGCGGTTTCACTGGAACAGATTGCCGAAATGGCGCCGGCCGGCATCGTCATCTCTCCGGGCCCCGGGCGTCCTGAAAACGCCGGCATCACCCTGGAGGTGATCTCGAAATTTTCCGGCCGCATTCCAATCCTGGGCGTATGCCTCGGCCACCAGGCCATCGGCATGGCTTTCGGCGGACAGGTGATCGGCGCCGGGCGGCTGATGCACGGGAAAACCTCGGAGGTGAGCGCCGACGGCAAAGGCGTCTTTTCCGGAATCCGAGGTCCCTTCAAGGCCATGCGCTATCATTCCCTGGTCGTCTCCCGGCAGGGGGTTCCCGAGTGCCTGATCGTCACCGCAGAATCCGAAGACGGCGAAATCATGGGGCTCCGCCATCGGGCGCATCTCACGGAGGGCATTCAGTTTCACCCCGAGTCGATCATGACCGCCAAGGGGAAACGGATGCTGAGAAATTTTCTGAAGATGACGGATCAATCCGCTTCCGCGGATTGACCAAGTGCGGCTGCGCCCAAGGAAAAAACAGCGTAAACGAACTTTTTTCATGTGAAACTTCGCTCAAAGCCGGGGTTTTGCGTAGGGCACGGCGTCCCTGCCGTGCCGATGTGAACGGCACAGAGGCCGTTCACTACATAGGCTGAGACTTCGAGGCAAAGTTTCTTTTTTGATCAAACTGGACGCTCCGGCGGCCAGCGGCGGCGCTCGTATGAAACCGGCTGATAAAGCCAAAAGATTCGTATAAAATTCCTCCAGATGAATCTTGAACCTTGAATTTGGAATCTTGAATCCGCCCGGCCAGCGGCGGGGCTGACCTCTGACGTCGATCACCGATAGCCAATGCCCGCATTGACCGAGCCAAGGGAGCAAATACATGAGCTTTAAAGAGCATTTGGCCGCCATCGTGGCCCGGCAGGACCTGGACGAAGACCAGATCGGAGAGATGATGGCCGACATCCTCTCCGGAGGTACCACCGACGCACAGGTCGGCGCCTTCATGGCGGCCCTGGCCACCAAGGGGGAGACCTTTACGGAGCTGGCCGGGGCGGCCCGGGCCATGCGCGCAAAGGCCAAGCGCATCCAGGCCGGAGAGCCAACCGTCGTGGACACCTGCGGAACCGGGGGCGATGTAAAAGGAACCTTCAACATCTCCACCACCACGGCGTTTGTCGTAGCCGGCTGCGGAGTGACCGTGGCAAAGCACGGCAACCGGAGCGTCTCCAGCCAGTGCGGCAGCGCCGACGTTTTAGAAGCGCTGGGCATCAACCTGGATACCGACCCGGAAATCGTCGAAGAGGCGGTCCAGGAGATCGGCATCGGGTTCTTGTTCGCCCCGGTCTACCATGGCGCGATGAAATATGCGGCCCGGGCCCGAAAAGAGGTGGGGCTTCGCTCCATTTTCAACATGCTCGGCCCCTTGACCAACCCGGCCGGGGCCAACTGCCAGCTTTTGGGGGTCTATGCCCCGGAGTTGACGGAGATGTTCGCCCGGGCGCTTCAGCGGCTGGGTGCCAAGCGTGCCTTCGTGGTGCACGGCCACGACGGTCTCGATGAAATGTCTGTCTGCGCCCCGACCCGGGTCACGGAGCTCAAAGACGGGATGATCCGAACCGCCGACGTAGACCCGGCGGATTTTTTTTCCGAGACCGCTCCGGCCGGCTCTCTTGCCGGCGGATCTGTCGCCGACAATGCCCGCATCACCCGGGGCATTCTGTCCGGAAAAAAGGGGCCGACCCGAAACGTGGTGCTGCTCAATGCCGCCGCCGCCCTCATGGCCGCATCAAGGGCCAAAGACTATCAAGAGGGGATCTTCCTGGCGGAAAGATCCATCGACAGCGGTGCGGCGCAAGACAAGCTCGATCAACTGATCCGGTTCACCCAGGAAAACGGATGAACGATTTTTTATCCACCATTTTGGACGCCAAAAAAAAGGAAGTCCGCCGCTCAGCGGCGGCCGTTCCCCTCAAGGAAATCCAGGCTCGCGCCGACGCGCGCAACGATCTTCGCTCTTTTTCAGGTGCCCTGGCCGTAGACGGCATCCGGATCATCGCCGAGATCAAGCGGGCCTCCCCGTCCAAGGGAGCCCTGCATCCGGATCTTGACCCGGCTGTCTTGGCACGGGCGTACCAAGCCGGCGGCGCGGCGGCGCTTTCGGTGCTCACTGACGCCCCTTTTTTCAAGGGAGGCCCTGAAGACCTGCAGGCGGCCCGGGCCGCCTGCCGCCTGCCGGTGCTCCGAAAGGACTTTATCCTGGAGCCCTACCAGGTCGTCGAGTCCAAGGCCATGGGCGCCGATGCCGTGCTGCTGATCGTTCGCATCCTTTCTAAAGAGCGCCTGGCAACGCTGCTCGATCTGTGCCGCCGGCTGTGCCTGGATGCGCTGGTGGAAATCCACAGCCAAGAGGACCTGGCAGCGGCAACCCGGGCCGGGGCGAGGATCATCGGGATCAACAACCGGGATCTGCGCACCTTTGAAACCGATATCGGACGCGCCGTGGCCCTGGCATCGCAGTTCAAGCCGAACCAGATTCCGGTGGCGGCCAGCGGAATCGCACACCGCGAAGATGTTCAAAGAAACTTGGCGGCGGGAATCCGGTGCTTTCTGATCGGCGAATCCCTGGTGAAGGACGACGATCCGGAAGCCCGCCTGCGGGTTCTGATCGGAGAAGATCGGTGAGTCCATTTGCCGTAAAATGCGAGCGGCCCCAGGTAAAGATCTGCGGCCTGACCCGGACAGACGAAGCCGTCGCCTGCGAAGCAGCCGGCGCCGATGCCATCGGCTGCGTTTTTTTCCCCCAAAGTCCCCGGTGCATCACGACGGTCCAGGCAGCAGAGATCCGAACGGGCCTGAAGAGATCGACAGCCCTGGTCGGAGTGTTCGTCGACGCCCCGGCCTCCGATATTCTGCGCATCCGGGACCGGGCCGGTATCGACTGCGTCCAGCTTCATGGAAAAGAGCCCCCGGAACTGATCGAGCAGCTTGCCGCCGAAGGACTTTCCGTGGTCAAGACCCTATTTACCAACGCCTTTCCCTCGATGAGCGAAGCCGACCGGCTCCCGGCCCATGCCTTTCTCGTGGAATGCGCCGGCGGGCCGCTTCCCGGTGGAAACGCACTGGCATGGGACTGGTCCCAGGCAAAGGCGCTTGGCGCAAAATATCCGTTGGTCATTGCCGGAGGACTTACGCCGGCCACCGTCTGCCGAGCCGTGCAATCTTCTTTTGCCGACGCGGTGGATGTCAGCTCCGGGGTGGAATACAAACCCGGACGCAAGAACCTGGACCAGGTCGCCGCATTCATCGACGAACTGGCCCGGTGCGCTGCAGATCTTCCCGAAACCCGAAACCGTCCCAGGAGAATATTTCCATGAGCCGTGCAAGCCTGACCCAATCTAATCCCGGCGTTCCAGACGCCGATGGCCATTTTGGCCCCTACGGCGGACGCTATATCGCCGAAACCCTGATGCCTGCGGTGCTGGAGCTTGAGCAGGCATACAAGCGGATCTCGCCGGACCCCGAGTTTACGGCCCAGCTCGCGGATCTACTGAGGGATTACGCCGGCCGCCCCACCCCCCTGTTTCATGCCCGGCGCTTGAGCGAACACCTGGGCGGCGGCGCCGTCTACCTGAAGCGGGAGGACCTGACCCACACCGGCGCCCACAAAATCAACAACACCCTGGGCCAGGCCCTTCTGGCCCACTGGATGGGAAAGAAGAAAATCATCGCCGAAACCGGCGCCGGACAGCACGGCGTGGCCACCGCTACGGCGGCCGCGCTTTTCGGCATGGAATGCAAAATCTTCATGGGGGTCGAAGACATCGAGCGCCAGTCGCCCAATGTGCGCCGTATGGAGCTTCTGGGGGCGGAGGTGCATCCGGTCGATTCGGGTACCGGCACCCTCAAGGACGCCATGAACGAAGCGCTGCGCTACTGGGTGGGCGCGGTGGGAGACACCTTTTATGTGATCGGTTCGGTCGCCGGTCCCCACCCGTACCCGATGCTGGTCAGGGATTTTCAGAAGGTGATCGGCAAAGAGGCCCGTGAGCAGATCCTCGCCGCCGCCGGCCGGCTCCCGGACCTGCTGATCGCCTGCGTCGGCGGCGGCAGCAATGCCATGGGACTGTTCTACCCCTTTTTGGACGACCCGGTGGAAATGATCGGGGTTGAGGCCGCCGGAAAGGGGCTTTCTTCGGGCAAGCACGCCGCCACCCTGTGCAGTGGATCAATCGGCGTGCTTCATGGGTCCAAATCCTACCTGCTTCAGGACGAAGACGGCCAGATTACAGAAGCGCACTCCATTTCAGCGGGCCTCGATTACCCCGGCGTCGGTCCGGAGCACGCCCTGCTCAAAGACCTCGGCCGGACCCGATACGTCGCTGTCGATGACAATGCGGCCCTGGAGGCCTTCCACGCGCTGTGCGCCCTGGAAGGCATCATACCGGCCCTGGAAAGCGCCCATGCCCTGGCCTATGCCATGGTCGAGGCAAGGAAAGGCCCGGCCGACCGGGTCATTGTCGTCAACCTTTCCGGCCGGGGAGACAAGGACCTGGGCATCGTGTCGTCGGCCATGGAGGAAAAAAGCCGATCATGAATCGAATCGAACATACATTCACAGAATTGAAACACCGCGGGGAAAAGGCGCTGGTCGGTTTTGTCACCGCCGGGGATCCGGATCCGGAACGATCCTTTCAGATCGTAAGGTCCATGTGCCGGGCCGGTCTGGACATTCTGGAACTCGGCATTCCCTTTTCGGATCCGACGGCCGACGGCCCGGTGATCCAACGATCGTCGACCAGAGCCCTGAAGAGCAAGACGCGGCTTTCTCTGATCATGGAGATGACCGCCCGGCTGCGAAAGGAAACAGATATTCCGATCATTCTGTTCTCCTATTACAATCCCATCCTGGCTTACGGGGCGGATCGCTTCTACCGGGAGGCCGTCGCGTCCGGGGCCGACGGCGCCCTCGTCGTCGACCTGCCCCCCGAGGAATCGGCTGAACTCATTGCCGGATGGGATTTTGCCCGGTTTGCCCTGATTCGACTCATCGCCCCGACCACCCCTCAGCAGCGGATGAAAACCATCGCCGACGATGCGGCCGGATTTTTGTATCTGGTGTCCAAAACCGGCGTCACGGGCAGCGCCGGACTCGAAACGAGTCTGGTCGGAGGCCAGGTCAACCGCCTTCGGGAGGTTACCGCCCTTCCGATCTGCATCGGCTTCGGGGTTTCGACCCCAGAGGACGTGGCCGCACTTTCCAGGATGTCCGACGGGGTCGTGATCGGCAGCGCTTTTGAACGGCTCATCGAGGAAAACATCGACAGCCCGGACCTTCCGGAAATGCTCGGGGACCAGACCCGGACCTACAAGGCTGCCACCAAATCCGCTGACGCGGATTTGTAGAAAGCGGCTTCGCCGCTGGGAAAAAATGGTTCCGGAAGTATCTACAGTTCCCGATTTGCAGAGTCCAGGATCGATGACCTTGGCGTTTGAGTATAACACTCCGAAATAAATGGTAATATAAATTTTCTTTACATTCTTTGCTTGACAACGCCGGCGATTTTCGATATGATTCGTTCCAACAATTCAGCCCCTTTTTGTAAGGTTATGTCAGGCTCTTTCCTCTGGCGAAAAGCCATCCCGACCTCGGGATGGCTTTTCTGCTTTCTGGAGGTGTTCGGTGACCGTCAAGATCACCATTCTCGCTGTTTATTTTCTCATGGTGCTGACCGTCGGCTTCATTGCCCGGACCCGCTGGAAATCGCCGCCGGAAACCTATTTTCTGGCCGACCGGAAGCTCGGGACGGTGGTCCTTCTCGGCACCATGGTGGCGACCAACTTTTCGGCATTTACGGTGTTCGGCACCTCCGGGGCCGGCTACCGGGATGGGTACGCTTTTTTTCCCATCATGGGATTCGGTACCGGCTTCATGGCGTTGACTTTCTGGGTTCTGGGGCGCCGGATCTGGAAACGGGGCCGGGACCGGGGGCTTGTCACCCCGCCGGAGCTGGTCACCGACATGTACAACAGCCCCATGCTTTCCTTTCTGTTTTCCCTGGTCATGATCGTCTTTACCATCCCCTATCTGGCCCTGCAGCCCATGGCCGCAGGCTACGTGCTCGAAGAGCTTGTCGGGCTTCCCTATTTCGGCGGCTGTTTGCTGGTCACCGGGATCATCGTCGTCTACACCCTTCGGGGCGGGATGCGCGCCGTTGCCTGGACCGACGTGTTTCAGGGCACGCTGATGTTTGTGCTTCTGTTGGCGTCCGTATTGATCGTGGCCGCCCACCATGGCGGGTTTATCGCCGCCCACCAGAAGGTGTTGGCTGCCTCTCCGGAACTTTTCTCCCGGCCCGGAGGATCTGGAAGGTACACCCTCGGCATCTGGTTCAGCTACATGCTGCTGTGGTTCTTCTGTGACCCGATGTTTCCGCAGCTCTTTCAGCGCTTTTTTTCGGCCAGAAATGAACGCAGCCTGTCAAAAATCATGCTGTTTTATCCCCTGGTGTGCACCGTCGTTTTCTTTCTGCCCATTTCCGTCGGGGTCATGGGAACGCTCTCTTTTCCCCATCTGGTCGGCAAAGGCGCGGACCGAATCCTACCCCTGGTCCTGACCCACATCTCCGGCGACGCCATGGCCGCCCTGGTCATGGCGGCAGGGCTGGCGGCCCTGATGTCGACCATGGATTCCCAGCTGCTGACCCTTTCATCCATCTTCACCCGGGACATCGCCCCGATGATCCGGGAAAAGAAAGAAAGCGATGCTGTTACCGGAAGAATTTTCGTCATTTTCCTGAGCCTTGCCGGGCTCGCTCTGGCCTGGAATCCCCCGGCGACGATTCTTCAGATCGCCACCCAGACCTTCACCGGCCTGGCCGTGCTGTTTCCCACGGTGATTTTCGGACTCTATCTGCGCCGCGTCTATCCGACGGCGGCCATCACGTCGATTTTGTGCGGCGAAGGGCTGCTCCTGCTCTTTTATTTCAAGAAGCTCTCTGCTGGACCGTTTCTGCCGGTGATCTGGATCATGGCGGTTACATTCGCCGTTTATCTGGCGGTGCACGCCTTCATGGCATTCAAGGAAAAAAGGCTGAGCATCGGCATTCCGGCCTGGCTTCAAAGCCGCTACCTTTACCTTTTGACGGGGATTTTTTTACTCGCGATCGATTTCTGGGCGTGGGACAAGCCAGGGCCGATGGTCGGGGGAATCCCGGCATGGATCTTTTACTTCATCCTGCTGTCCGGCCTTCAAACGGCGGTGATGGTGTTCTGGATCAGGAGGACAGCAAATGTTGAAGAATATGATAGCCCGGAAGGGCAGGTTTCGTGGCAGGAGCAAAGAAACAATTTCGAAATCCGAAATCCGAAATCCGAAACAAATTCAAAATACAAATGACCGAATGATCGAAACAAGGCTGCTGTTGTTATTTCTTGGATACTTTGATTGGGCTCGCGCAAATCGCTAATACACACGAAGAGGGCTGTTTCGGTCATTTTGAATTTCGGTCATTCGATATTGTTTCGAATTTCGAATTTCGTGCTTCGCTTTTCTATTTTCTCTTCCCAATCAACCATTCCACCAATCATCCAATTACCCCTTCTTCTTTTCCCTGAAGATCTCCCCTTCCCCCGGAAACACCCGGCGTTCGTTTATCGGCGTCGGCTTTTGGACTTCCGGCCACCGGCCGGGTCGAGGATCCGGTCCTTCCTGGGCCAACGGCGTGGGGCGGCTGTCTTTCATGACCGGGTGGGCGCGGAGATCCACCTCCGGCACCGGCGTTGAAAATTCGATGGCGATGTTGTTCGGATCGAAGGTGTAAATGGAGTGGATAAAGCCGTGGTCAATCGGCTCCGATACCCAAAAGCCGGCGGCCTCCAGCTTGTCCCGGATCGCCCACAAGTCTTCGCTGCTTTCCACCTCGAAAGAGACGTGGTCGAAGGCAACAGGGCCGGGCACCGGCACGCCGTGGTCTTTTTCTTCAATCGGCGCCGCATCGGGCCATTCGAAAAAGGCGATCATGTCGTGGGGGGCAATCTCGAAAAAATAGTGCCGGTAGCCCGGTCGTCCCAGGCCCGCAACCAGCCGCATGCCGAGCAGGTCCCGCCAGAAGCCGATGGTCTTATCCATTTCTCCCGTGACCATCGCCAGGTGGTTGATCCCGGTGTACTTTACCATCTTTTCTCTTTCGCCAGATTTTTAACTCAACTTTCGGATTTCGCGGCAGCATGAATCCCGAATGTTGAATCTTTTATATTCAGGCGGGCGAATAGCCCGCCTCTACAAATAAATCAGAGTGCGGTCCCGGCTTTTTGGGGAGCGCACTCTGATTTATTTGATCATGATGAGGAGCATCTTGAACCGCTCCTTGGCCTGCAGCGCATGGGGCACGTTTGCCGGCATGATGATCATGTTGCCGGCGTCGACTGTCCGATCTTCGCCGCCGATCCGGACCTCGGCACTGCCGTCGAGCACCTGGACGATGGCGTCAAACGGTGCGGTGTGCTCGGACAGTCCCTGTCCCCGGGCGAAGGAAAAAAGGGTTACATTGCCGCTGTCTTTTTTCAGGATCGTTTTGCTCACCACCGAATCGTCGGCGTAGGCAATGCCGTCTGTGAGATGAAATGGGGTCCCCTTCGAAATCGTGCTGTCGTTTTCCGTCATGGCGCCTCCCGATCGGGTTTGTCAGATGTCAGCCCCGCCGCTGGCCGGCAGGGGGTTCAGTGTAATCATAATGGAAACTTCCCAACCCTTAATTCCGGCCGGCTTGTCCGGGGTAGTCCCCCAGTGACGAAGACGGAAGCAAAGTCCCGCATCAAGTGCGGGATAAACTTCGAGCCGGAATCCGGGCAAAAAACTGGATGCCGGATCAAGTCCGGCATGATGGACCGGTAACAATGAAGTGACAGACACGGGTTGCTTCTTTCCCGGCATGGCGGCCGGAAGATTTTTCCACTTCACTACTTACTATGGGGATTGTCATCCGGCCTTTCTCGAGGTCCAGAAAGGCCCTATCCCTACACAAACCGTGGCAACTGAAACGGAGCGGAATTCTGACAATCCCTATCATCAGTTGAATTTTTTATCATAAAATCAAGAAGAACCATAACCACTCTGGCAAGGCTGTCAATTTTGCATCATGTCGGCACGGATGCCTTGTACAGCGTTCCGTCCCCGGAGATGCGGTAGGCCGGGGCTGCGGCCGGAACGAGAAAAGACGCACCGCGTGCCACCATTGATCGATGCCCGCCTTCCTCGATCAGGTTCAGTCGGCCTGCCGTACAAAGCAGAATTTCGGCGCTGCGGTCCTTTTGGCTTTCGTGCGAGTCGCCGTCTTTGACATCGATCACCGAAAGGACGAATTCCTCTGCCCTTGACGGGAAAACCCTCTCGCTTGCACCCACCGGTTCCGGCTCCAGGAGGTCGAGCTGCCGTGATTCGAAATTGAGCACCCGCAGCAGTTCGGGCACATCCACGTGTTTGGTGGTCAGCCCCCCCCGAAGGACATTGTCGGAATTGGCCATCAATTCGATTCCGGTTCCTTCCAAATAGGCATGGAGTTCTCCTGCTTCCAGAAACATCGCCTGGCCGGGTCTCAGGCAGACGAGGTTCAGGAAAATCGGGGCCAAAATGCCGACATCTGCGGGATATCTTCGCTGCAGGGAACTGATCCAGCGAAACACCGGATCGTCGGCCTCTACGACCCGCGCAAGGTCTCCGACCTCGGCAGTCACCCGCTTTTTCCGTACCGTATCCATGGTCATCAGGGACTCGAAAAACGTTTTCAGGTCCCCCCTTCGCAAAAGGGCCTGCTCGTCGTCCAGGCTGCTGACCTCCAGCCGGTCGAAATAGTCAAGCATATCCTTGATATCGCGAAACCCGTTGAGCCCCCAGAACCGCGTCAATGCACAAATACACTCCGGCTTGTGGTTGTCGTCCCTGTAGTTGCGCTCGGGGGCATCCAGAGCAATTCCCATCTTGTTTTCTCTTTCAAACCCCTGCCTTGCCTGGTTCCGATCGGGATGGGCCTGGATCGAAAGCGGCTCGGCCGCCGCCAGGACCTTGAACAGGTAAGGCAAACAGGCACCGAACCGCGTCGCTGCAGCGGTGCCGAGG
Organism: uncultured Desulfobacterales bacterium; assembly: GCA_965602445.1. Taxonomy (GTDB): domain Bacteria; phylum Desulfobacterota; class Desulfobacteria; order Desulfobacterales; family CAFBRK01; genus JAIPEL01. The sequence continues at coordinate 10,566 of CBFCZJ010000033.1, forward strand.
ATCTGGTCGGGGTACCGCGCGATAAGATCCGGCAGCGGATGGGGTTTCCCCTCCCAGACCACGGTAGACGAGGCCTTGGGGTGAGCTCCCATCCACAGTTCGGCCTGGGGGCCTTTTGAAGGACTGGATTCGCCTAAAAGTTCGGCAATGGCTGTTTTTGAACCCCAGGCATAGTCGAGTACCGGGTTTTTCAAGAAAAGAATCCGATTCATGGCGCAACCTTGATGGCGAGTTTTGGCTGGCTGAAGAGCTGACACCCATCGGCCTCCTGCGTTTACAGGCTGGCGGCTTATGGATAAGCGCATACTCCTTTTTCGGTATGTCAACTAGGCAGACATCTACCGTCAATAACAGACGATGTGCAAGGTATTTTGCCCCGCCGGTTGGCCTCCTGACAAGCCCTTTCGCGTCAAACAGCGATCCAATCGGAAAGACGGCGGGATCGGCTGAACACCACCGGTAAGAATCGAGTCCGTAAAGTCCTCTGGCATTGACTCCCGCAGGGGGATCAGGGTACAGTCTGTGCGCTGAAAACAATAGGTATTCTCCGGCCCCGGCCGATTTGAGCCGGCAGGAAAAAAACCATGGACCTGGATCATCTCGCAAACATTGTCCTAAGTTTTTATTATGCGCACAAAATCGGCGTGATCATCGGCGTTGTGGTGCTGATCGTTTTGATTCTTCTCAAGCCCAAACCGATGCTCAAGGCTATAGGCATTCTGATTGCCCTCGCCGTTGTGGTCTACATCGTCATGTTGATCATCGATGTGACCTTTTCAGGGGTGGATGTGAAAGAAAAAATGATTCACAAATCCGAATAGCACCCGCTGTAGCTGCCCGGTCGAGAAGACCGGAACCCTGCGGCCGGGATGTGAAGAGGAAAAGTACCGACATGGGTCTTCTCAATGCGCTTGAGCAGATGCTGCTTCGCTACAAAAGGGGAAAAGAGCACGTCGATCTCAAGGAAATCTTCTGTAAACGGAGCGACGACAAACACATCGAACGGTTCAGAACCGCGGCGGTCGGTGTGGAATACAGCAACATCGATGGAAGCGACCGCCAGGAAGCCTTGAAAAAGCTCAAGGTCGGGGAAAAAGTCCGGCTGATATGGGATGGGGCCGGACAGAGCGGCAAGGACACCGTTTACCTGGTTAGAAAAGGGCTCAGCCATGAGCTGGCCATGGCGGACTGCTTCGGTCGCCTCAACGACAAGGTAGCCGCCGATGTCGTCCGGCGCCTCACCAAGGACAACGTGGTCACAGCGGCAAAGGTGGCCAAAATCCAGGGCGGCACCCGAAAGCGGCCCAAGCTGGGTTGCGTCCTGGAGCTCAGGGCCTACCCCGGACCCGAAAAAAAGCAGCCCACTTGAAGCTCAGCCATAAAGAATTCGAACGGATCGTGGAGGGGGCGCTTGCCAGGATCCCTCACGTGATTCGCGACCATATGCAAAACCTGGCCATCTCCATCGAAAAGCGGCCGGACAACGCGCTTCTCGAAGAGATGGGCGTTCCTCCCGGAGAAACCCTCTTCGGTGTCTATACCGGAATCCCCCTACCGGAGCGCTCCGCCATTGAACCGCCGCTCTACCCCGATACCATCCTGATCTTCAAGGAGCCCCTCGAGCGCTATTGCGAAACCATCAAAGAGCTTCAGGAGGAAATCGAAATCACCGTGGTCCACGAGGTGGCCCACTATTTAGGCCTCAGCGATGAGGATCTGGCCGATCTCGGCTATGAATAAGCCATGGTTCGGTCGCTTGCCGGGCCACGAATGGAAATCGAACCAGCGACTTGATCCATGAAACGACTCGCCGTTATCGTCTTCTTTGCCGCAGCGGGACTCACCTGGATGGCGATCAAGACCGAGGATGCCGCCCGAAAAAAACGGCTAGCGGTTGCCGCCGCCGTTTGCTGGGGGATCGTCGTCCTCGGTTTCATCGTGTAACCCGCAGCCCATGACCCGAAACGGATTCAAACCCTTCTCATCTCCATGGAACCATTGAGCACCCCTCTTTTCTGTCTTATTGTTCCGTTGTTCCGGATGAAGCCCGCCCAGCGAGGGGATCTCCGGAATGCAGATTTTTGATTTGCTAGTAACGCCAAAGAAGGGGCGCTATGAAAAAGATACCCATCCTATCCCAACATGATAACGAAAAATGCTGAGACTTGACTTGAAATTAAAAATGCTCCGCATCTCGTTTTTGTGCCTGGCTGTGTTCGTTGAAGGATGCGTGGGGCCTCCTGAGGGAATCGCACCGATCGAAGGCTTCGAGGTGGATCGATACCTTGGAAAATGGTACGAGATCGCCCGCCTGGACCACCGATTCGAACGGGGGATGACCAATGTGTCCGCCATTTACACGAAAAGGGAAGACGATGGGATCGCTGTGGTCAACCGGGGGTTTGTGGAAAAGACCGGGGAATGGAAATCCGTGGCAGGGAAAGCGCTATTTGTCGAAGACCCCCGTAAAGGGAGTCTGAAGGTCTCCTTTTTCGGCCCGTTTTACGGCGGATATCACGTGTTGGCACTGGACCAACAGTCCTATCAGTATGCCATGGTCTGTGGGCCGAACCGGTCGTATTTGTGGATTCTTGCCCGGCAAAGGACTCTACCCGCTCCGACCCTCAGCCGGCTGACGGAAAAGGCCCGGGAGCTGGGATTTGCCGTGGATGAATTGATCTATGTGACCCACGACCGGAGGGACGGATAGGTTTTTAATTCATTCTTGTTCCTTTGTGCCGCCTCCTGGACCTGCTGGGATGCTGGGAAGCGGGTAAGCTTGGAAGCTGGGAGGCTTGGAAGCTTCCACTGCAGATGTCGGATGTCAGCCGCACCGCTGGCTGGCGGGATTCAAGATTCCAGATTCAAGATTCAAGATTCTCCGGCGGGAGATTTATATGAATCTTTAGGTCTTAACCGGCCAGTTTGATCAAGAATGAAACTTCCCCCGAAGCCTCTGCCGATGTAGTGAACGGCCTCCGTGCCGTTCATGAAGGCACGACGCGGAGGTCGTGCCCTACAAAAACCGCGGCTTCAACCGAAGTTTCATACGAGATGCCCGGGGTCCGAGATCCGAAAAGGATCCAAAGACTGCGTTTTTTGCTGACATCGGGCATCTGAAGGCACTTGATCTTTACGCCTCCGAGCATCCCAGCCTCCGAGCATCCCAGCCTCCCAGCCCTTGTCGCAGCGAAGCCGAAGGCGAAGACGGATCCCAGCCTTCTAGAAATAGTACGCCAGCCACCCATACACACTGTCGGCGGCACGGGTGGTGTAAGGGGTGCCGGGAATTGAAATCCCGCCGTATTCACTCCCCTTGGCCCCCCAGACGACATTTCCACCGAGCAGCAACTGCAAGTCTCCGGTGACATCCCATGTCAACCGGGGCTGGAGCACGCCCGATGGATCTTCCACATTGGTGATCGTCGTGAATAGCAAATTGACCAGGGGATGGAGCTCGATCCTGAGGTGGCCGGCAAAATAGGACCGGCCCAGGGTGAAGAGTTCGCCCCTGGCGATGCGGGCGGTGATTGTCGGGTCGGACAAGGCATCCTGGTAATCGTCTTTCCCCACCCCGCTGTAGAAAAACTCGGCAAAACCGTAAACGTTTTTCTTCCACCAGATCCAGGAATAGTCGATGTTCGCCACAAAGGAAGGGTAATCCCTGTCCGGGTTGTCCTGCGCCAGGTGGGTCCAGGTGACGTCGGCCCGCCAGGCGGCATCTCCGACGGTGCCGGCGCCGCCGAGCCCGAACACATAATCCTGGTAGTGCTTGGCCGCCATCAGGTCGAACTCTTCGGAACCCTTGAACAGGTGGCCTTTCAGCGCAAGGGAGGCTTCGTCCCCGGTCACGTCGCCGTCATCCGGATCCCTTCGCGGCACATAGAGCATCTGAACGCTGCCGGATCCGGCTGCCGGCACCTGCACGAACAGCATGTCGTCTCCGAGTTTGTAGTCTCGCTCGATGTCTGTAGGGGAAAACGGGTTGAACAGGTCCATCGGGTTGAACAGAAATCCGTTTCCCCAGGTGACGGCCTGGCGTCCCGCGGTGACCGTTCCCCAGTCGGGGGATGCGGTCAGGGCCAATCGGTCCAGGCGATGATAGAGAACAAAACCGTCTTCCTCTTTGATCACGCTGGTCAGATCCATAAGGCGCCGGTCGTCTGAGGGTACGCCGCCGGGGGCCACTCCTTCGGGCACCGAACCGCCGAACAGCGCGGCCAAATCGTCCCGGGCCTCCTGGGTGTCTCCTCCCGAAGCCACCATTTCATAATGGGTTTCGAGCCGGACGCGGCTGCCCCAGAAAAGCCTGTTCTTCAGGCGGCCCTCCAGGCTTCCATCCAGGTAGTTTTCCGGGCCGACCGCACGGTAGAAGGAGCCGGCCGGCTGAAAGGACGCCTTGCCCCGGGCCTTCAGATACCCGGCCCAGTCGGCCGCGATCGGGAGAGTTTTTTCTCCGCCCCCTGCCGATGTGCCCCCGGCAGAAAATCCAAAGATTCCTGAAAAAGAAAAAAGAACAAGGAAAAGATAGATCTTCGCTCTTGGAGAGTCACCCCGCAAGGCAGAAGCAGCGAATCGAACATAGGAATCCATCATTTTGAATCCCGCCGAAAAAAATCCTTTGGCCTCCAGCTCCCGACGCCCGATTGTGTCAGGTGTGGTAATTACTTCTTTGTGTCTTGTGTCTTCATTCTCTCGCCTGCGGCGAAGCCGCTCTAATTAAATCGCGCAGCGATTTTATTTTCGGGTGTCTTCGGCCACGGCCCCGTCGTGGAGAACGACCAGACGCCGGGCATAGTCCATGACCATCTCGTCGTGGGTCGAGAAGATGAAAGTGACCCCCTTTTTATCGTTCATCTCCCGCATCAGGTGCAGCAGGCCTTCACCGGTTTTGGAATCAAGATTGGCGGTGGGTTCATCCGCCAGCACCATCACCGGGTTCGACACGATGGCCCGGGCTACCGCCACTCGCTGCTGCTGGCCCCCGGAGAGCTCGGCCGGGCGCCGATCGTATTTGTCTTCAAGTCCCACGTCGTCCAGCATGGATCGGGCCCGTTTTCTTCTTTCGGCGGCAGAAACCCCCTGGAGCAGCATCCCGAATTCCACGTTTTCCATCGCCGACAAGACCGGGATCAGGTTGTAGGATTGAAACACGAACCCTACCCTGTGAAGCCGGAGTTCGGCCAGCGCCGACTGGCTCATTTGGTTCAGGAGCCTGCCGTCGACTGACACAGTCCCTTGGTCGGGGACATCGAGGCCGCCGAAAATGTTCAACAGGGTGGTCTTTCCGGAACCGGAGGGGCCGGCGATGGCAAGAAACGCCCCCTTTTCGATTTTCAGGCTCACCCCGTTCAGGGCGGTCACCTTCACCCGCCCCTGGTCGTAGATTTTCGTAACATCCCTGCACTCGACGATGTTCATTTTTTTTCTTCTCTTCGGAAAGCTCTCGACCCTATTTGGCTATGAATCAGGAGTCTGAAGACAGAAGACAGACACCAGAATGGCTGGTGTTCTCTTTGTTTCGTTCGGCCCAGCCGGCCAGAAAATGGGCCGACTTCTGGCTTCTGTCCTTCAGCAGGCATCCAGGATCAAGGATCCAGCATCCAGTTAATTGTAAGCCATCGCCGCCACGGGATTGATCCGGGCCGCCTTGACGGCCGGATAGAGGCTGACCGCCAACCCCAAGATCAATACGGTCGCATTGGCCACTGCGATATCCCGGGTCACCAGGACCGGAAAAACGATCCTGGACATCCCGGCGAATTCCATGCCCGCGGAAAACGCGGAAAGATCGATGCCGTTGATCGACAGGGCCCATATGCTGAGCAGACCGAGCAGGTTTCCCGCCGCCAGACCGAGAACAAGGAGAAAAAACGATTCGGACAGCACCTCGGCCACCACCAGGCGGGACCGCATCCCCAGGGAACGCATCAGCCCGAACTCCCGTATTCTTTCGAACACGGCCATGAGAATGGTGTTCACCAAGCCGAAGCCCATGGCGATGAACACGGCCAGAAACCATATGAAAATAAAATAGTCATAGATTTCAATGGTTTCCCGAACGATCGGAAGAAGCTCTTTCCAGGTTTCGACGGAATAGGTGTCTTCCGGCAGGCGCTGCCGCAGGGATTTGGCCGCCGACTCCACCTGCCGATGGGAGGGGAGCAATACGGCCACCTCGCAGATGTCGTCACCGACCTGGAGCATTTTCCGGGCAGCGGCAATATGAACGAAGCCGAATTGTTTCTCGGTGCTTTCCAGCTCCGCATCAAAGATTCCGACGATACGAAACGCCCGGGACGCGATCTCTCCTTTGGCATCCTGGGACATGAGCACCAGCTTGTTGCCGAGCCTGGTTTCAAACTTGCGGACAAAGGCCTCGCCGGCAAGGATGCCCAACGGATCCTCTTTTTGGAGGTATCGGCCCTGCTTGACGGCGTCTCCGATAAAGGAGACTTTCGCCTCCTTTTCGGGATCGATTCCGACCAGGGTGATGCCGGCCGAATGCCGGGCATTGCTGGCAACGGCATTGACCCGGATCCGCGGGGTCCACCGGGCCCCTTCCGGAAGAGATTCCAGGGTATCGAGAACCGCTGCCGGGAAAGTGATCCGGTTTTCAATCACCGGGTCGGTTCGAAATCCGGCCTGATGAATCTGGATGTGGCCGGTAAGTGTGGCGATGCCGTTTTGACGCATCCTGTCGGAAAAACCGCGCATCAAGGCCCCCAGAAAGATCATGGACCAGACGCCGATGATCACCGCCGTCAGGATCACAGCGGTCCGTCGCTTGTTGCGCCAGATATTTCGCCATCCCATCTGAAGGATCATCGGACCGCTCCATTGTCCGCAACTGTATACCGGAAACCCCTTGAGACTTGGAACCTTGAACCTGGAACTTGGAACCAACCCTTATGCCGCCGTCAGCGCCTCCAGCGGCTTCAACCGCCTCACCCGTAGTGCCGGATAGGCGGCGGTGACCAGGGTGATCAGCAAGACGATGCCCGCACCGATTGCCACGGAAAGCATCGACAGCTTCGGGTAGATCCGCTCGGGGAGTCCGAACTCCCGGGCGATTTCTTCGGTACCCGGAATCATGATGCCGTGGGCCTGGAAATAGGCGGTCAAAAGACTTCCGGCAAGGATGCCCACCGCGGTGCCGATCACGGTCATCGCCGCTGACTCGTAAATGAGCAAACGGGTGAGTCGACCGGGGGTCGTTCCCATGGCCATCATCACACCGAATTCCCGCTTTCTTTCGAAGATCGCCATCAAAAACGTGTTCAATATCGAGAAGGCCACGACCACGATCAGAATCAGGTAAAAAATGAAACCGACGATCAGATCCATCTTGATGGCCTGGAGAAGACCCGGGACCAGCTCCTTCCAGCCGAGCACAGCAAGGGATCTGCCTTCCTTGAGATTTGCAAGTGCTGCGGAGACCTCCTTTTTGGTTCTGGGGACAGCCTCCAACCCGGTGCAGAGGACCACGGCTGAATGAACGGCACCTTGCATGGCATAGATTTCCTGAAAATCTTCTAGCCGGATATGGACCACGCTGCGATCGAATTCGTCCTGGCCGGAATTGAATATCCCCTCGACGGTGAGAACGGTGGCGGCGATCGAGCCGTCCCGGCCCTGCCCCAACACCACGATTTCATCACCCGGTGCCACCCGGAGGTTTTCCGCCAGCAGGGTCCCTACCAGGGCCTGGTTGGAGTCATTGGCGGCCAGGTAGTTTCCTTTTCGGATCGTGTCCTCCAGCGTGGAAACCGCCGCCTCTTTTTCCGGGTCGATCCCCGTCACCAAAACCCCGTAGGTGCGGTCTTCGGAAGACACCAGGGAAAACGCCTCGGCTCGGAAGGTGTAAGCGGCCACCGTTTCCATCCCGGAAAGAATCTTTCCCACCGCCTCCGGGTCCGGTACGACTTTTCGGATGTCTCTGTCTTCCTGGTACCCTTTTGCCTGCACCTGGAGATGCCCGGTGTGGATCTTGACCGAGGCATTGATCATGGTAGCGTAGGAACCGAACTGCCAGGAAAGCATGAAAACCAGCAGAAGCGTGGCAAACGCCACCGCCGACATGGTCAGCACCGAGCGCCGCGGATTGCGCCAGATATTTCGCCAAGCCATCCTTA
>CBFCZJ010000034.1:0-18590 GCA_965602445.1 uncultured Desulfobacterales bacterium
AGGATCATGGTTTGTCTCCCCGGAGGGTTTTTTCCAGATGCTCGGCCAGCCGTTCGATCCTGGTGTCCATGGAAAGCCGGTTGCGGTTGGCTGTCCCGGCCACCGCCACCCGGCTGCCGCCTTCGACCGCCGTCACCTCGACGCAGATCTGCTGGTGGGCCATGAAAAACGTCACGAAACAGCCGATAATAATCAGTATAAACCCGGTGTAGACCACCCATACGCCCGGGTCTTTGGTGACCTGAAGGCCGGTATAATACCGTTTTTCCGGCACTGCGGCCGTCTCCGCCTTCGGCTCCACGTCGGCCACGGCGATGACAAAGCGCCCCTTGCGCATCTTGTCGAAGAGGGCAAACCGAAGCGGCAGCAGCACCTCGGACGGCTCGCCGTCGGGGGGCGTCAGCCGCCCCTTGAGGGCCTCGCCGACGGGCTGGCCCATGAATTCAGCCGAGGGCTCGTAGGCTTCCAGCAAAAAGGTGCCCCCGCCTTCGGGGATGTCGACCGCCTCGCCCACGTCGAGGCGCTGTTCGTAGACCATTCCGCTTTGCCGGCTGGTAAAGGTGAGCACCGCCGTGCGGATCGGCTCTTTGCGGCTCTGAGGGGCGCGGCGGCCCATCTCTCCGTAGCTGGACTGAAAAATATTGATGCCCCCGTATCTCAGCGGGTGGTTGACGAGGATGTCCTGCTGGAGCACCTCTTTTCCGTCCTGCAGCAGCGTAAGCCGGCTCCGGTACTCTTTGGGCTGCCCCGACGCATAGAATGAAATGGAAAAATCGTCGCAGCGGATGGAAAACGGCAGGACGGCGGTGTCTGCGCTGTTGCGCAGGCGGATCTCATCGACGCTTTCTCCTTCAGGGATGTTGACATATCCCTCGAAACCGAAAATGGAGCCGATCAGGCCGCCCACCAGCAGAAGGATCACGCTCAGATGAACGATGTAGACCCCCAGCCGGCTCCAGCGCCAACGCTCGGCAAACATCACGAATCCCCGGCCGCTTTCCTCCACCTTCGTGCGCGTAAATCCGCGACCGGCAACCTGGGTGATGCTTTTGCGGATCGCCTCCGGCGCTTTTTCGACAACCATCTCCCGACGGTTTTTTCGCTGCCGGAAGCGGTCCACCGAAAAATTCGGCTGCTTGACGAAGATGACCCTCCAGATGACCGACAGCCGATCCACCGAGCAGACCAGCACGTTCACGGTCAGCAGAAGCAAAAGCACCTGGAACCACCAGGAATGGTACATGTCAAACAAGTCCAGAACATCGAAGAGCCGGTAGAAAAACTCGCCGTAGGTCCGAAAATAGGCGGCCGGACTTTCGTTCTGGGGGATCAGGGTGCCGATCACGGACGTTACGGCCAACGAAAGCAGCACGATCAGGGTCAGTCGCAGAGAGGCGAAAAACTGCCAGATGCTTTGGGCCAAATCGGCTGATACGTCTTGTTTTTGATTCATGGGACGACAAAACCTCTATAGGGGCAGTGCGCATTGTTCCGGAGCCGCTACATACCAGACCCATACCGGCCAAGGCAACCCGGAACCTGCAGCCGGTGTCGTGCGGTTTGCCGGTCCCCGGGCCGGGCGTTCTTCCGCTGCCGTAACCGTAGCGGCTGCATCCAAGTTGACAGCCAGCAGCCCTGTGCTATTTTATTGCGGAAGTTTCCCATCATAAGTCTTGGAATGCGGGTTGACAATCCAGGGCACGATATGACAATTCCTATCGCGCAAAATTAATTCGACAAACGACGCGCCGGGTCCCAGCAAAACCGAACAACCGTTTTCAGCGCCCGGCCCTTCGGTGCCGGCAATAAGTCCGGGCGGCGCGGTTTTCCGCCTTCAAACCGATCGGGGGGAGTATGATCGAAGTCAGTCAGCTGACTAAGCGTTTCGACATCCGCACGGCGGTGGATAATGTCTCCTTTGCCGTTGAAAAAGGAGAGATCCTCGGCTTTATGGGCCCCAATGGGGCGGGCAAGTCGACCACGATGCGAATGATCACCGGGTATCTGCCGCCGTCGTCCGGAACGGCTGTCATCGGCGGCCGGGACATCGCGCAAGACGGCTTAAGCGCTCGAAAGATGATCGGATATCTGCCTGAAAACGCGCCGGTATACCGGGAGATGACCGTCCAGGGGTTTCTGGGGTTCATCGCAGAGGTGAGGGGGTTTACAGGGAGCAGGCGGCGCAAGGCCGTTTCCGACGCCATTGAAAAATGCTTCCTTGCCGAGGTGGGAAACCAGTCCATCGGCACCCTTTCCAAGGGATTCAAGCAGCGGGTCTGTTTTGCCCAGTGCATTTTACACGACCCGCCGTACCTGATCCTGGACGAGCCCACCGACGGTCTCGATCCGAACCAGAAACACGAAGTCCGGCAAATGATCCGGAACATGAGCGCCGAAAAGGCGGTCATCTTATCGACCCATATCCTCGACGAAGTGGATGCCGTCTGTACCCGGGTGATCATCATCGACGACGGAAAGCTGGTGGCAGACGACACCCCCGAGGGGCTCAGAAAACGGTCAAAAACCCACGGCGCAGTGTCCATGCTGGTTTCAGAAGCGCTGCCCGAAGGTCTGGCCGAAGAAATCGGCCGTCTTGCCGACGTAAGCCAATGCCAGGTGAGCGACGATCCTGCCGGTTTCCGGCTCCGGGCATTTCCCCGGCAGCCCGGACTGCCGATCGCCCCGCAGATACTTTCTCTGGCATCGAACCGGGGCGCCCGGATCCAATCGGTTTTCGTGGAGCAGGGCCGCCTCGACGAAGTCTTCCGGGCCATTACCACCAGCGATGCCGGTGATTCGTCAACCAGTTTGGTATAACCCATATCACAGAGGAATCATGAGAATTCAGGAATCGTCCAATACCGTAAGGGCCCTGCTCAAAAGGGAACTGGCCGGCTATTTTACCTCGCCGGTGGCCTATGTCTTTATCGTGATCTTCCTGATGCTGATCGGGTTTTTCACCTTTTATATCAGCCGCCTGTTCGAAGCCGGCCAAGCAGACCTCCGAGGATTCTTCGAATGGCATCCCTGGGTCTTTCTCTTCCTGATTCCGGCTGCGGCCATGCGCCTGTGGGCGGACGAACGCCGCCTCGGCACGATGGAACTGGTCTTGACGCTTCCGGTCACCACGGCCGAGGCCATCCTGGCCAAGTTTCTCGCCGCCTGGATATTTCTGGGCATCTGCCTGGCGCTTACCTTTCCGACGGTGGCCACGGTCTCCTATCTGGGCGATCCGGACATGGGCGCCGTGGTTTGCGGCTACGTGGGAAGCTTCCTGATGGCCGGGGCCTTTCTAAGTATCGGGTCCATGACCTCGTCGATGACCCGCAGCCAAGTCATCAGCTTTATTTTATCGGTGGTCATCTGCCTGTTTTTGATCCTGGCCGGGTATCCGCCGGTCACCGAAGCCGTTTCCGGCTGGGCGCCTTCCTGGCTGGTGGCGTTCATATCCCGCCTCGGGTTTCTTCCCCACTTTGGCTCCATCAAGCGGGGGGTGCTGGACCTGCGGGATATCGTCTATTTTCTGTCCGTCATGATTTTCATGCTGTCGGCAAACGGCGTGATCCTTGAAAATCGCCGCACCGCCTGACGCAACGGGTTCAAACGCGCTGGATCTCTTCTGAGGGGAATTTTATGGCAGCAGGCAAAAGCAGCATCGGCAAGTCGCTCTTCTCGGCAAGCGGATTGGTTCTGATCCTGGCCGCATTGGTGCTGGTCAATCTGATTTTTTCCCGGGTCAATCTGCGCTGGGATCTGACCGAAGACAAGCTGTACTCGCTTTCCGAAGGAACCGAGCAGATCCTGTCGAACATCGAAAACGACGTGACGCTCCGGCTCTTCGTCACCCGGGACAACGTCAATGTGCCCATCACGATTCGAAGCTACACCGATCGGCTCGTCGACTTTCTGGCCGAATATGAATACGCCAGCGACGGCAAGGTGCAGCTAGAGGTGATCGACACCCGCATCGACAGCGAAGAAGAAGACTGGGCCCGAAGATACGGACTGGAAGGCGTCGACCTGCCTTCCGGTGAGCGCATCTACCTGGGCCTGGTCGCCGAATCGGCCGACCAGGAGCAGGCCATTCCGATGCTGGACCCTTCGGCGGAAAAGCAGCTCGAATACGACGTGACCCGCATCATCTCCATGGTGCAGTCCGCCAAAAAGCAGAAAATTGCCGTGGTCAGCGGTCTGCCGGTTTTCGGCGGCGCCCGGACGAGCTTCAACCCCGCCGGCGGTTCGGAGCCCTGGCTCTTTATCCAGGAGCTTAAAAAGACCTACGAGGTCGAAGAAGTCAGCCCCCTTGCGCCCGGCGCCGAGATTCCCGACGACGCGGACCTGGTCGTGATCATCCACCCCCGCGGATTCACGGACGGACTCCTGTACGAAGTGGACCAGTATCTGGTCGGCGGGGGAAACCTGCTGATCCTGGTGGATCCTTACGCGGTGATGGACATGAGCCAGGGGATCAGCAAGGGGTCCAGCCTGGACAAGTTATTTTCCGCCTGGGGGATCCACATGGACAAGACAAAAGCCCTCGTCGACCTGGCATATGCCACCCGACTTCGGGCGCAGGACGATCGGATCGAAAACAATCCGCTCTGGCTCTCCCTTCGGGCCGAGGCGTTCGACAAGGAAACACTGATCACCTCCGGCCTGGAGAGCATGCTGCTGCCGGTGGCCGGGGCCATCGAGCGCATCGAAGAAAAGGACCTGGATCTTTCCTACCAGACACTGCTTCGCTCAAGCCCCCAATCCGGGTTGATCGACAGCTTCAAGGCGCAGTTTTCGGTGGCCGACATCCGCAAGGAGTTTTCCGCCGCAGACAAACGCTATGATATGGCAGTCCAGCTGCATGGGCGTTTCCCGTCGGCCTTCGCCGAAGGGCCGCCTGAGACCGAAGGCGCCGGCCAAGGGCAGAAATCCGATGAGCCGCAAGCCGCCGCAGCGGTGCACCGCACCGAGGCCCAGGAGGCCTCCACGGTGATCGTGTTGGCCGACGCCGATTTTCTATACGACGGGTACTACGTGAGCCGCCAGAACTTTCTTGGTTTCGAAATGGCCAGCATCTTCAACGACAACCTCAATTTTCTGCTTAACTCCGGCGAACTGCTCACCGGCGTCGAGGCCCTGATCCGGGTTCGCAGCCGGGGCACCTATGAGAGGCCGTTTGACCGGGTGGCCGCCCTGGAAGCCCAGGCCCAGGAAAAGTGGCTGAACCGGGAGCAGGAACTGGAGCGCAAGGTCGAAGAGCTCAACGCAAAGCTCAACGCCCTGGAAAAGCAAAAAGACGCCGCCCAGAAGCTGATTCTCAGCCCGGAGCAGCAAGCCGAGGTCGAACAGTTCCAGGAGGAGCGGCGCCGGATCTCCGAAGAACTCAAAGAGGTGCGGCGCAATCTGCGCGCCGACATCGAGACGCTGGGCAGACGGGTCAAATTCATCAACATCTTTCTGGTTCCGCTGTTGGTGTGCATTGCCGGCGGCCTTTACGCCCTGTACCGCCGCAAACGGAGCCGGGAGACCGATCGATATGAAGCCTAAAACTTTTCTGATTCTTCTTGTCTGCGTGGCGCTGCTCGGCGCCGCGGCATTCTTTACGCTACGATCCGAAGAAAGGGCCACCCCTGATCGCACCTTGGGGCAGCCGGTTCTGGCCGATCTGCCCTTCGACCGGATCGACAAGATTCGAATCGCCTCCGGTCGGGAGATGGTAGAGATGGGCAAAACTCCGAGGGGCTGGGGCGTCGCGCAGAAGAACGGATATCCGGCCGATTTTGCCAAGATCTCCGACCTGGTGGAGAAGCTGCGGAAAATGAAAATCGGGAAGCGTTTTTCTGTAACTCCCGAAATCCGCGACCGACTGGCGCTGCATCCGCCGGACGACGCCTCGGCTCCCGAGGAATCGGTGGCGGTCCGCTTGACGCTCCTTGATGAAGAAAACCGGACGCTGGCCGACCTGCTCATCGGAAACGCCCGGAGCAGCGAGACCGGATACGGCGGGCAGTATCTGATGCATTTCGGCCGGGAGACGGCGTTTCTCGCGGACCAGGGCCTTAAATTTCTGGAAACGGAACCGGCCGAATGGATTCACCGCAAGGTGGTCGACCTGGATGTCGCCACGATTCGCTCCGTGGCGCTTTACCGGGGCGATACGGCAGACCCGGCATACCGGCTTGAACGGCAGCAAGAAGATGCCGGCTTTACCCTGACCGCCGCCGCGGCAAGCGGCTCTCTGGAAACGGGCAACGTCGACCGGGTGGTGGAGGCCCTTTCGCCGCTTCGCACCGAAGATGTTCTGCCGGCGGAAAATCCGGGGCGGGACATCTCCTTTGAAAACGCCGACCGGTTCGAATTCCGCACCGAAGACGGCTGGCAATACACCATCCGTCTTGGCCCCTCCTTTTCCCGGGAGGAAGAAACCTACACGTACGCCCGGGTGGAAAAATCGGCCCCCAAAAACGGAGATCCGAAGGCAGCGCCGCCGGAGACGACCGAAGAAACAGGCGCAATCCAGTCCGCGGACGATGAATTGGGCCGTTGGATCTATGTCCTTTCCGATTGGAAAAACGAGGATTTCATCCGCGATCCGGCCGAACTCGTGAAAGATACAGACAAAGACGGCAAATCATAGGCTGGCGGCCTGAAAAGAACGCTACCTTGTGTTTTTTTCGCGGAACGTGAAACCTTGTTTACATCGCCCCAGCGATTTAATCAGCCGGGACGATGACCAGCTTTGCCGCTTTTCCGCTGTCCAGGTAGGTCCGAGCCATTTTTTGAATATCGGCCGCACCGATGCTGCGGTAGTCTTCTTCGATGCTTCGGGCCCAGTCGAGCTGCCGGGGATGGCGCAGCGACCCGACAAGGACACTGTCCATCCAATAGCCGTTGGTGCGCCTCAGGTCTTTGAGGCTGGTCAGGATCGGCTCCATGACCCGCTTCACCTCGTCTTCTGGCAGCGGTTCGGAGGCCAAGTCCTCGGCGATTTTGTGGACCTCGGTTACCACCGTCTGGACTTCCTCCGGGTCGGTGGAGACCACCGCCTTCAGCAGTCCGTAGCCTTCAAAAGCGCGGCTCGGATCGTTGTAGGCATAGGGAGAGTACGCTACGCCCAGCTTTTCCCGGATCCTTTCCCGAAGCTTTTCAGAAAGCACGCTTCCCAGGACCGACAGCCTGCGCGTTCGATGGATATTCCAGAAATCATCCGTAGGCCAGGCGACCACGACCAGGCTTTTTACGATCCCGGTGTCCACGGAAACGGTTTTGGATTCTCCGGCAGGAAACCGCACCGCTTCTGTATGCGGCCGGTCCGGCTTTTCTCGAGGATCGAGCGCGCCCAGGTAACGCCCGGCGAGGGCCATGACCGCTTCGGGATCGATATCGCCCACCACCGAAACCTCCAAGGCGGCGTTTTCAATCGCCCTGCCGACCCAGCTGCGGATATCTTCTAGAGTGACCCGTTCGACTGCCTGGGGGTCCGGCAGACCGAAGCGGGAATCTCCACCGGCGAAGAATCGCTTTCCTTCGATTTGAAGCCGCCCGTCAATGGACCGAGACAGTTTCTCGTAGCGCTGCTTCAACCGCTGCCGGCTCAATGCCAATGCTTCCGGCCGGTAGGCCGGGGCGGTCATATACCCGTAAAGCAGCTGAAAGGCCAGCTCCAGCTCCCCGGGCACCGAATCCCCTTGAAACAGGAAATGATCCTCTTGGACCTTGAAGTCAAAAGAAGTGTTCTTTCCGGCCAGCACCCGGTCCAGTGCATCCCGGGTCAGGGGGCCCATACCGCTTTCGGTGACGACGCCCTGAGCGACCTCGGCCAGGGCCGGAAACGCCGCAGGTTCTTTGGCGTCTCCGTATCCGAAGGCCGCATGGATTTTGACCTCGCCGGCCTTAAAATCGGTCTGCTTGACATTGAGCCGGACGCCGTTGCCAAAATCGACCTGCCGTATGCCCAGGTCATCAATAAAGGTGGTCTGTGGCGTTTCGGCCCCGGCCGGCGGCGGGGCGAAAAAGGGAAACGCCTCGGCACGGACATCTTCCGGCGGAGCGACGGCCTGGCGGCGGCTGGCAAAAAAATCGGCCAGAATCGTCTCTTCGGGACCGGCCAGTGCGCTTTTGACTTGGGCGTTTCCCGTCACCAGTACGAGGCGATGGGACGGTTTCCACGTATCTTGAAAGGCCTGATTCACCTCTTCGACGGTCAATTCAGCAAGAAACGGCGCCAGCATCTGCTTTTTCTGCAGCGGGGATTGAAACACCCGGTTTCGGTTGAGATGCCGTACGATCTGCCGGGAAAGGTCCTGGCTGTCTCGTGTCGGGGCTTTGCGAGCGCCGTCTTCCAGCTCTGCAAGCATCTCCTTTCGAACCCGATCCAGTTCGGAAGGGGTGAATCCGTGAATCAGCGCCCGCCGCAGGGTCTGCTCAAGGGCAGCAAGTCGTCTCTGCCAGGTTTCAGGAGGCCCCTGCGCACTGATCTCTCCGTAGGCGATCTTCTGCAAAAAGCGGCCGGCGCTCACATAGGCAGAGGTAAACGGCGCATCGGAATCGCTCAGCATTCGATCCAGCCGGTTTTGTACGATCCGGTGGGCGACTTTTCGTACCAGTTTTCTTTGTTGTAACGACCGGGAGTCGTTTTCGGGCGGAACCGAAGAGAGCACCTCGATGCTGACGGTGGTGTCGCCCGCTTCTCGTTCATAATGGTAAAACGATTTGACCCCATGGTGGTCCAAAGTCCCTAGTTCCGGCTCCGGCGTTGCCGGGGCACGAGCCGAAAAATTGGAAAACCGGTCCTGAATAAGCGCCTCGGCAGTCTTTGCGTCGAAATCTCCCGCCATCACCAGCACCATCTTTTCGGGTCGATACCATGTGTCGTAGAATGCCTTGAGCCGGGATCGATCGGCGCTCCGGATCGTTTCTTCCGTACCGATGGGAAGCCGCCGGGCGGCCAGCGTCCCCTCCATTTCGAAGCGGAAGGTCGACTCAAAGGTCCGATAGGATGCCGAGTCCCGAGCCTGCTTTTCCGCCAGGATCACCCCCTGCTCCCGCTCGATTTCCTTTTCATACAGCAGGGCTCCGTCCGCATAGTCCCGCATGACCAAAAGACCCTCGGCAATGCTTTCCGTTTTCCCGTTTGGAAGAAGCACGTGGTAGACCGTTTCGTCAAAACCCGTGTGGGCGTTGACATCGGGGCCGAACCGCATTCCGATCCGCTGAAAATACTTCACCAGTTCTCCGCTCGGGAAGTGGTCCGTTCCATTGAACAGCATGTGCTCCAAAAAATGCGCCAGCCCCCGCTGTTCCTCGGTTTCGTTCAGGGAGCCCGCCTGAATATCGAGCTGTATACTGACCCGGTCTTTGGGTTCCCGGTTTTCCATCAGAACGTATCGAAAACCGCTGTCGAGGCGCCCGAACACGACTGCCGAATCGGGGGAAAGATCGCTTTTTTCGTGGGGCCAGAGCGGGCCACCGGCCTCCGGCGCAGGGCCGGAAGAGACTGTCGCTCCGGCACAGCCGCTCAAAAAAAAGGCAAGAAACAGCAGAAGCCGGGCGGCGGCTTTTCGAACAAACGCATCGTGAACCATGAAAGACCCTCCTTGCGCATCGATTCGCAACGATACGGCGGCAGGTGCCATCCGATCTCAAGGCCGGATGAGATGCCGCGATATCCTTTGGTGCTGCGTGAAATCAGGCAGATTTTCTGGAAATATAAGACAGGGAGAGAAGATGACAATGGAAAATCGGCAACGCCGAAGCTTCTGCTACCAGGTTGGATGCAGCAGCCCCCTGAAAAACAAAGAGTCTTTCGGCCGCAGAGAATCGGCCCGAAAGACTCTTTTAAAGAGGCATCGGCGCTGAAAGAAAATGCCGGAGGCAAAGACCTCTGGGAAACCTTATTTTTTTACATAGGTGCCCCTGGATTGGGCCTCGATCATGCCGCGCTTGCTCAGTTTGTACAAGGCGTTGCTGAGCTGCCGGGGTTCAAGCCCGGTCTTTTTCTTCAGGGTGTCGATATCGACCCCCTTCCGGCTTTTTTTGACCACGTCCAGCACCGAATCGAGAACCGTCGCCTTTCCCGATGGGGACGCTTTTTTTGCCGGTTTTTTTGCCGCGCTTTTCTTAGCGGCATTTTTGGTCGGTTTCTTGGCCGGAGCCTTTTTTGCGGCGGCCTTTTTCTTCGGAGCGGTTTTCTTTTTCGCTGCGGTCTTTTTCACAGGAGCGGTTTTCTTTTTCGCTGGGGTCTTTTTCGCTGGAGCGGTTTTCTTGGCTTCCAGTTTTGCCAGATCGCCGGACAGCTTGTCTACTTTCTTGGAAAGATCGACGAGACTTTTGGTGATCGTCTTGAGTTGATTCTGCAATCTCTTCACCATTGTCTACCTCCTTTTTATAAGACGGATATACTGCGATTTTAAGTTGCACATAATATGCTGTTCCTGAAATGTCAACCATTTATGGCGCAGTGAAGAGAAAATGGCAGATGTTGACAACCGATACCGGCTGTGAAAGAGATGGGCTCCTGCTGAAAAATTGTATGGCAATCGAGACAAGAGGAAACCGATACCGCCATGGCCATTTCCAGGGAAGAAAACATTCAGCCTGACAGAATCGACTACACTGGAGATCTGAACGAAGCCCAGTTAGAGGCCGTCGAATACGGCGAAGGGCCCTTGCTGATCATCGCCGGCGCCGGAAGCGGCAAAACCCGAACCCTCACCTATCGGGTCGCCCGGCAGGTGGAAAGAGGCATGCCGCCCAAGGCCATACTTTTGCTGACGTTTACTCGAAAGGCGGCCCAAGAAATGCTTCGCAGGGCGGCGGAACTGCTAGACGGACGGTGCCGGCAAGTCGCCGGGGGCACCTTCCATTCCTTTGCTCATCGCGTCTTGCGCCGCTATGCGCCGCGATTCGGATTCGAAACCAACTTTTCGATCCTCGACCGGCCCGATTCGGAAAATCTCCTGGCCATGATTCGAAAGGAAATCGGCCCTTCTCCGAAAAGCGGATCGTTTCCACGAAAGCAGACACTGATGGGAATCTTCAGCCGCGCCGTCAACAAGGAGCGCAGCGTTGAAGACGTCATTTACGACGATCATCCCCACCTGCTGCCCGTGCTGGATGATATTCTCACCGTCTACGAGGAATACCGCCGCCGCAAGACAAACGACGGGCTGTTGGACTATGACGATCTGCTCGTCTACCTGAAGCGCCTGCTCAAGGAGCACCCCGATATCCGTGAGCGTCTTGCCTCGACGTATCGGATTATCCTTGTCGACGAATACCAGGACACCAATCGGATCCAGGCGGAAATCGTTTACCTGCTGGGATCAGGCCATCGAAACGTCACCGTGGTGGGCGACGATTCACAGAGCATTTACTCTTTCCGTGGAGCGAACTTCCAGAACATCTTCGATTTCGCAGAATCCTTTCCGGAGACGAAAATCGTTCGGTTGGAAGAAAACTACCGCAGCATCCAGCCAATTCTGGACCTGACCAATCGAATTCTGGACGAAGCCGACCGGAAGTTTACCAAGACCTTGTTTACCCGGAACCCCGGAAACCGTCTGCCGGTTCTGGTCACCACCGCCGGCGAAAACGCCCAATCCCGCTTCGTGGTGGAAACCTTGTCACAACGGCAGCGCCAGGGAGTTTGTCTGCGGGACATGGCCGTCCTTTTTCGCGCCGGCTTTCACTCCTTCGATCTTGAAATCGAATTGAGCCGGGAGTCGATCCCCTTTATCAAGGTCGGCGGATTTAAATTTATGGAATCGGCTCATATCAAGGATCTGCTCGCCCACATGCGCGTCATCGTCAATCCGCTGGACCGCATCAGCTGGTATCGGATCCTGCTGCTGGTGGACAAGGTGGGGCCAAAAACCGCCCAGGCCGTCTATTCTGCGGTTTGTGCGGAACACGCCGGCTATACCGGGCTTCTCACCGCAACGTTGAAAGGGCCGGTCAACACCGGAATCGAGCGGCTCAAGAACCTGTTTTCCGTTCTGGATGCGACACCGATGGGCGTAGCCCAGATCGGAGAAGCCGTGCTGGACTATTATGCACCGATTCTCCAGCGCGCCTACGACGACCACCCCCGGCGGCTGCGGGACCTTCAGCAGCTTCTGTCGATCATGGAACGCTACACAGATCTGGAGAGCTTTCTTTCCGACATGGCGCTGGAGCCTCCCAACACCAGCGCCGATGACACCCTGTCCACCTCCGCCCACGAGGAGGACCGACTGGTGCTGTCTACGGTTCATTCGGCCAAGGGGCTGGAATGGGACACCGTCTTTGTCATTTGGACCCTGGACGGCCGGTTTCCGTCCATCCACTCCATGCAAGATGAGGATCAGCTCGAAGAAGAACTCAGGCTCATGTACGTCGCCGCCACCCGGGCAAAGAAACACCTCTATTTCACCTGCCCCATGCAAAGCTACGATCGCGGCAGCGGGATGCTGCTGACCCGCCCTTCCCGGTTTATCGATGAAATTCCAGAATCCCTCCTGGCCCGCTGGCGGGCGGACCTCTACTAGGGCGCTTCGCGCCGCTGGGAGGCTGGGACGCCAGGATGCCGGAAAGCCGAAGACCCGGCCAAGGGTAATGGGCTCGGTACCCGGCAGTTCAAATTCTAAATTCTCATTTCTAAATTCTAAATGGGCCGTTCTTTTTTTCTGCGTCCCAGCCTTCCAGCATTCCAGCAGCGCGAAGCGCCTTAGGCCATTGGCAAATTGTTGGGATTGTGTTAGCGTCGCCGGCAAAAATTATCGGCGTTGGTCTTTTCCGGCTTTTTTTGCCGTCAGGATGCGGCCGAGAGGGATCAACACAAAAATCCATGAGCCGCCTCTTGGCTCGGCGGCCATATTCCAAAAGATTTCCACGGCCTGAATGTCACCAGAATCCATCGTCCTCATCGTCGGCTACATCTTCGGCTTTTATATGGCCTGGAACATCGGCGCCAACGATGTGGCCAACTCCATGGCCTCCGCCGTGGGCGCAAAAGCGATCACGGTCCGGCAGGCCGTGTTCATCGCCGGCATTCTCAATGTCGTGGGGGCCGTGTTTCTCGGTTCCCACGTCACCGACACCATACGCAAGGGGATCGTCTCTACGGGGGTATTGAACGATCCGGAGCTGGCGCTCATCGGTGCACTCTCCGCGCTGCTTTCGGCAGCCTTATGGGTGTCGTTTGCCACGTGGAAATCTCTTCCGGTATCGACGACGCACTCGATTGTAGGCGCCATGATCGGTTTCGGGGTGATGGCCGGGGGCTGGTCGGTCATTCAGTGGGGAAAGCTGGGAGCGGTGGTGTTGAGCTGGGTGATTTCTCCGCTTTTTTCGATGATCATCGCCTTTGTGCTCTTTAAAATTATCGTGAAACTGATCTTGTCCGGCGAAACGCCTTTTGAGTCCGCGCTGCGATTCTCCCCCGGTTTTATCGGCCTGACGGTTTTCATTGTTTTTCTTTCGTTTTTATTTAAAACACCGGTTGGCAAATCCCTCGACGTAGGCACGCCGGCTGCCGTGGCGCTCGCTCTCGGACTATCCATCGTTTTCGGTTGGATCGCCAAAAAGATCGTCGCCGCCGCCGTCGGCCGGGAATACGGCGTAAAAGGCGCCGAAGAAATCTTCCGGCGGATTCAGATCGGCACATCCTGCTACGTTGCCCTTGCCCAGGGGGCCAACGATGTGGCCAACGCCATCGGGCCGCTGGCGGTCATCTATTTCATCGTAAAAACCGGGGCTGTAGGGGCAACCGTGCCGGTCCCCATTTTTCTTCTTCTTTTCGGCGGAGTCGGCATCGCCTGCGGCATCTCCATGGCCGGCTACCGGGTCATGGACACCCTCGGCCACAAGATCACCACCCTGAGCAATACCCGCGGCTTTTCGGTCGATTTTGCCGCCGCAACCACGGTGCTGGTGGCATCGAAGCTGGGCCTGCCGGTATCGACCACCCATGCCGCCGTTGGCGGCGTCATGGGCGTCGGAATCGCCCGGGGAATCGAGGCGGTCAATTTCCGGATCATCCTGCGGATTGTTTTATATTGGATTCTCACGGTGCCGGCAGCGGCCTGCACCAGCATGGTGTTGTATGCGATTTTAAGCCGGCTGTTCTGAGCAGCAAGGGCATCAAGGAAAACAGCGTGCTGCCGGAAAGCGCGGCCGTACTGCCGTGGCCTGGCCGTGCCGTGTCCATTCAAAGTGTGAAGTTCGAACATTGAGACCCTACCGGGTCGAAGGGAGGCGCAGATGCGACTGCCGTTTTTTTCCATATTTATCACGTCCCCGTTTGACGGGCTCCAGGAGCATGCGGACAAGGTCAAAGAATGCGGCTGGATCTTCCAGCAGGCGATCGAATGCCATGTCACCGACCGGTGCAAGCGGTTCGAGGAGTTCCGGCAGGAAGTCGTCGAGATGGAGCGAATGGCTGACGCCATCAAGCGAAGGATCCGCGGACATCTGCCCAAGGGGACGCTGCTGGCGGTAGACAAGTTTCAGCTCTTCAGGTACCTGCGCGAGCAGGACCAGGTGATGGACACCGTGGAAGACGCGCTTGACTGGATCTCCTTTCGCAGCGAACCGGGAATCCCCGAAGAACTGGTCAAAGACTTTTTGATTCTCGTCGACACGGTGATGGATCCAATTGAAGAGCTGAGCCAGATGGTGGCCGAAGCGCGCAAGTATTTCGAATCGTTTTCCGAACAGCAGCGGGTAGCGGTCAAAAACATCATCCGCAACTTGAGAACGATGGAGCACGATACCGACAGACTCGAAGCCGCCCTCAAACGGAAGGTCTTCCAGGTCGTCAAGGATCCGGTAACCGTGTTTCACATGGTCCGGCTCGCCGAGACCATCGGGGCCATCGCAGACCACGCTGAAAACGCCGGAGACATGATGCGGGCAATGGTGGCAAGATAAAAGGCAAGGAGGCCTGGAGGCTTGAAAGCTGGGTGGCGTATGGGCAACAGACCCACTCTGAGCCTTCGTCAAAAGCCGAAAAAGGAGAAGCCAAGCGCAGAGAGTCAATAAGACTCTACAAATAGTTTGCTTTCGCCTCCCAGCCTCCTGGCATCCCCGCTTGCCAGCAGCGCGGAGCGCCTACGCGCCGAGTGCTTTCTCCGAAAAGTGCTCCACCTCGTAGACCTTGATTGAAAGGTCCTTTTCCTTCCAGCAGTTTCCCCCCAGGCCGGCCTTCCGGCACAGGTGCTCCAGAAACTGGACCTTGTCCGGAAGCTGATCCCACACCTGCGGTAAAAAAGTCGACCGGTGCCATCCACGCTGGAGAATCACGCCGTGAACACCGGGCTTCAGCTTCTCTAAAAGTTCTTGCGGGCTGCTGAATTGCAGATCGACAGGAACGGTCAGACGGCTGATTTCGATCTCGATCTGATCCAACTCCTGCTTCTTCAGGGGAGAAAACCGAGGGTCGTGAAAAGCGGCGTTTTTGGCGTTTTCTTTTACCCCATCGTCCAGGGGGGTGACCGGTTCCAGAGTCCCGATGCATCCCCGGAGGGCGCCTTGCTTTTCCAGCGTGACGAAACACCCCTGGGGGGTTTTCAGTTCAGCAGAAGGCTTTCCGATCCGGTCGTGCAAATCGTCTTCTCCCAGTTCTCGGGCAATAGCCGATCGGGCAAGCCTCAATAGATATTGACGATCCTCCCGGGTCAAACGGGGCATGGTGTCAGTTCCTTTCCGGAGCCGCACTCCTTTTCAATGCTGCAACTACTTTAGGAAAACTTTCCATAAAAAAACGACCAACGCGGCAAACGCCAACGCAAATACGACATATGACTTAACATCGGCCGGCTTCTCTGCAATACCGTTTCTGTCTACCTTTCCGACCTTTTTTTTGCAGGCATAGCATTCCGTGGCATGGAGCGGGAGGTGGGTAAAGCATTCATAACATTTTTTGGTGCTGAATTTGAAAGTCTCTGCTTCCTTTTTGACCTTTCCCATGGCCGTCCCTTTCGCTTATCGGTGGGGGAAGATCGAATGAGCCGGCTTTTCCGTCCCGGTCCTATTCGACAAAGCCCTCTTCGATCTCGATCTTGCTTCGAGTCTTTACATCCGACAGCCACTGCTGGAAGGCCTCCTGCCGTTTTTGCTGCAGAAGCCGCCGGGCGATATCGTCCTTTTCCGCCTCTAATCCCTCGGGGCTCGGCTCCTTCCGGGCTTGAAGCCGGATCACGTAATGAACGTTGTTTGCCTCGAGGACTTCGGGCACCAGCGGAGCGTCCTCGGTCAGCAGAAATACGGCCTGGGCAATTTCCGGAGTGTAGCCGATTTGCGGAATCTGCTCGTTTCGCTTGAAAAATCCGGTTGTCCTCAGGGTTTTCCCCTCGGCGGCGCTTTTTCCCGCCATTGTCGCGCCGTCTTTCTTCAACGCCTGGAGAAAGGCTTCGGCGTCTGTCCTGGCCATCTCTTTTTGCTTTTCAGCAATCAGGTCGGCCCGCACCTCTTCTGCCACCGCATCGTATTCCGGGACCTGTGCCGGCTTGCTTTCCACCACTTGCAAAAGGTAGTAGCCGTCTTTAAACTCCTTGATTTCGCTGATCACCATCGGCGCCAGCGCAAAGGAGGCACGGGCAAATTCTACCCGATTTTCAATGTCGATATCCGGACCGGTCCTGGTGAAAAAATCGGTCGTCTTCAAGGAAAGGCCGCGCTCTTCTGCGGCCTGGAGCAGATCGTCGCCTTCGAAGGAGACGTCGTACACCTCGCCGGCCGCGTCATAGGCCAAGTTGCGGGCCTCGGCAAGGGCAAGCTTTTTTCGGATCTTTTCTCTGGCCTCTTCAAACGTCTCCTTTGAGGCCTCGTTGACCTTCTCCACCTTGATCAAGTGCCACCCGAACCGGGTCCGCACAGGGCCGTCCACCTCTCCAGCGCTCATGGAAAACGCCTTTTCCGAAAAGGGGGCAACCATTTCCTGTCGGCTAAAAGTGCCCAGATACCCCCCCTGGCTCCTGGACGGACCCTCGGAGTAGCGCTGGGCGAGTTCGGCAAAATCCTCTCCGGCCTTGGCCATTTTCAAGACTTCCACTGCCTTTTTTCGTTTTTCCTCGACCGTTTGCTCGTCGGCCTCCTGGGACACCTTGAATAGAATATGCCGGGCCTCGACGGTTTTCGGCTGATGGAATTCTTCCGGGTTTTCCTCATAGTACTTCTTCAGGTCTTCGGGCGGCACGGACACCTGAGACAGAAAATCTTCAGGAGCGATTTTCAGGTAGCGGACCTTGACCATTTTTTCCGTCTTATAGGCCTCCGGATTTTCTTCGAAGCGGCGCTTGACCTCTTCTTCGGAAACGGTGACCGAGCTATAGGCCGCCGGGGCAAAACGAACGAACGCCAGATCGACCTGGGCATTCTGCCAGCGGTACCAGCTAGAAAGCTCGGCGTCGGAAACCTGAACGGTCCGGGTGACGAAATCCCTGACCTTGGCAGAAAGCATCGCCCTTTTCTGGGCGATCTCGAACTGTTCTGGAGTCATCCTGAGGCGGCCAAGGATGTTCTGGTACAGTCGGCTGTCGAAAACGCCGGCCTGCTGGAACGCCTCGATGTTGCGAATCGCAGAGGCAAGCTCCTCGTCGGTGACCCTGAAATCGAGGTCCTCGGCCTCTTGTAGGAGCAGCGTTTCGTCGATAAGCCTGTCCAGGGCCTGCCGGCGGACGTTCAGGGCCTTGAGCATGTCGTCATCGAGGTTGCCGCCGAAATTGCGGCGCATCTGCTCCACGAGATTGTTGTATGCTTCCCGGTATTCTTCAACGGTGATGACGCGGTCGTTGACCACCGCCACCTTGGCGGCGTTTCCGGAGTCGAAGCTTCCGACCCCCCAGAAGACAAAGACCAGAACGATCGCCCCGAGGATGAATTTGATCATCCAACTGCCGGCGTAATCCCTCATTATCCTGAGCATGAAATAAAGTCCCTTCGTAGCGCATGTAGTGGAAACCGCAGCAGGCAAGCACCTGTTCGCCCGGCAGGCCTCCTTTTGCTGTTTCAGACCAACAGGGAGGTCGGCTTGCTGTTTTTGTCGAGCTTGCTCCCCAACGACGCGGCGCAATAGGCGCAGAGATATTCATACTTATCCCCTTCGGGCAGGACCAAAAGGAGGCGCTTTCGCACCGGAACCGCGCTTTTGCAATTCGGACAGTAAAGCTCGGTGGCATCGAACTCCTTGTACATCCCTTCGCTGCCATCGTCTTTCCGGTTCCCATCCGGGTAAGGAGCGTAAGGATTGTATTTCATGTCATCCTCCCAAACCGATTTCAAAACGGGGCAGCCCCATCGCTTTTCCAATCAAATCAAAAGGCTATGTTCTTGCAAATTTTTGATTTTATTCGTCCTTCCCAAACTTGTCAAGGATTGCGCACCGCCTGCGTTTCAAAATTTTGAACATGCTGCCGGCGATGGGTCGGCCGTTGTCATGACGGTTTCTTCCTGCGGGGCCCGCGCGGGCGGACCAAAATTTGATGTTGACACATCGGAAACCGTCTATTAAGGAGAAAGACTCACTTCGGGGCTGTAGCTCAGCTGGGAGAGCGCATGACTGGCAGTCATGAGGTCAGGGGTTCGATCCCCCTCAGCTCCACCAAAAAAATAAAAAA
>CBFCZJ010000035.1:0-18572 GCA_965602445.1 uncultured Desulfobacterales bacterium
CATGAAGGCACGACACGGAGGTCGTGCCCTACAAAAACCCCGGCTTCGACCGAAGCTTCACATAAGGTGCCATGAAACAAGACATTCCATACCACGGCTTCGAACAGGGCCCCATTCGGCCCCCGAGCGAGGCAAGAAGTCTGCTCATCCGGGTCACCCGAAACTGCCCCTGGAACCGATGTGCGTTTTGCCCGGTCTACAAAGGCGCCCGGTTCTCCCTTCGTTCGGTGGAGCATGTGATTCGGGACATCGACGCCGTCCATCGATACGTCGAAAAGCTCCGCAGGGAAGGCGGAAACCTCCCCATGGCAAAGGCCCGGCATCTTGCGCCGGATCCTTCCGAGGCCGGCGGCGACATGGCTGCCTTTCAGGCTGCCGTGCACTGGTCGCTGGGAAGCATGGATTCGGTGTTTCTCCAGGATGCCAACAGCCTGATCATGCCGCCAAAAGACCTGATCCGGGTGCTCGAACACCTGAAAAAGCGGTTTCCCTGGGTTCGGCGGATCACCTCCTATGCGCGCTCCCACACTGTTGCCCGAATCTCCGACGACCACCTTTCGGCCATGGCCTCAGCCGGGTTGAACCGGATTCACATCGGTCTCGAGTCCGGCTCCGACCGGGTGCTCAAAAAGGTCAAAAAGGGGGTCGACAAGGCCACCCAAATCAAGGCCGGCCAAAAGATCAAGACCGCAGGCATGGCGCTTTCCGAATACGTCATGCCCGGTCTGGGCGGACGAAGCCTTTCAGAAGAACACGCCACTGAAACCGCCGACGCCCTGAACCAAATCGACCCGGACTTCATTCGCCTCCGGACCCTGGCCGTGCCCAATGGATCGCCCCTGGTCGAGCAGATCGCAGCCGGGGAGTTTGAGAAGATGACCGACGTCGAAACCGCCGCAGAAATCCGCCGATTTATCCATGCGCTGGAGGGGATCACCAGCCGGATCGTCAGCGACCACATCCTGAACCTGTTCGAGGAAGTCGAAGGACGCCTGCCGGAAGACAAGCCCAGGATGCTCGACGCCCTGGACCGTTTTCTTACCCTCGACGCCGAGGAGCAGATGCTCTACCAGGTGGGACGCCGCCTCGGCCTGTTTTCCAGGATCGACGAGCTTTCTTTGGACAACCGGCGCCGGCGGGCAGAGCAGGCCTGCCGCCAGTTCGGCATTACGCCGTCCAACGTGGACGAGACCATCGATGAGTTGATGAGGCAGTTTATCTAGTTGAGATAGAAACTCTTCACATCTGACAGGGTGCCTGGGAAGATTTGTTTTTTTGCGAAAGCAACAGCAATCACAAAATGCGAATATCGAAATTCGAAACAAATCCAAAATTCAAATGACCGAATGACCAAAACAGGCCTATTATTTCGATTGTATTTTTGTTTGCCCCCAACTCCTGAATATCCATCGTTTCGAATTTAGATTTTCGGTCATTTGAATTTGTTTCGGATTTCGGATTTCGTGCTTCGAATTTAAAGATTTCTCTTTTCATCAGGCACACCGGAATGCCCTTGACGAGGTCCAGATCACAAGAATTCGGAAACAGCAATTAAAGGAGCCCCCATGGCGGAGCAAAACGGTACCATCGGTTATTCGGAAAATGGTGAACTTACGGTCCCGGATCGGCCGATCATCCCCTTCATAGAAGGAGACGGGACCGGGCCGGACATCTGGAAGGCCGCAAAGATGGTGTTGGAGGCCGCCGTGAAAACCGCCTACGGAGACAGCCGAGGCCTTCAGTGGAAGGAAGCGCTGGCCGGGGAAAAGGCCTTCAATGAGGCCGGATCCTGGCTGCCCGAAGAGACCTTGGACGCCATTCGCACCTATCGGGTAGCCATCAAGGGGCCGCTGACCACGCCGGTGGGAAAAGGATTTCGCAGCGTGAACGTCAGGCTCCGCCAAGCCCTTGACCTGTATGCCTGCGTCAGACCCGTCACATATATCCACGGGGTCCCGAGTCCGATGAACCGCCCCGATGAAGTGGACATGGTGGTATTTCGCGAGAACACCGAAGATGTTTACATGGGCCTGGAGTGGGAAGCCGGTTCTCCCATGGCGGAAAAGCTCATCGACCTGGTCCGACAAGAAGAAGGGACCCGCATCCGCTCCGACTCTGGCATCGGCCTCAAGCCGATCAGCAAAACCGGCACCCGCCGGCTCGTGCGCAAAGCGATTCAATACGCCCTGGACCATGGCAGAAAAGGCGTCACCCTCGTTCACAAGGGAAACATCATGAAATACACGGAAGGGGCCTTTCGCAAGTGGGGATACGAGCTGGCACAAGAGGAGTTCTCCGACCGGATCATCACCGAAGATGAACTCTTCAAGAAACATGACGGCAGGCTGCCCGAAGACCGCCTGCTGCTCAAGGACCGGATCGCCGACGCCATGTTCCAGCAGATCCTTCTGCGGCCCGCCGATTACGAGGTGCTGGCCATGCCGAACCTGAACGGAGACTACATGTCCGATTCATTGGCGGCCATGGTCGGCGGCCTTGGGATGGCCCCCGGCGCCAACATCGGAGACGGTGTGGCGGTGTTCGAGGCCACCCACGGCACCGCTCCAAAGTATGCCGGGCTCGACAAGGTCAACCCAGGCTCGTTGATTCTCTCCGGGGCCATGATGCTGGACTACCTCGGATGGGACGAAGCCGCTGAAGCGCTGAGATCCAGCATCGCCCGGACCATCGGAGAAAAAACCGTAACCTATGATTTGGCCCGCCAAATGGAGGGAGCCACCGAGGTCAAGTGCTCGGAATTTGCCGAGGCGATGATTCGCTTGATGTAGGCTTGGTTGATTGGTTGAATGGGATTCCTCAAAGGGGGAAAAGGATGGATAAAGAAAAGTATATGAGACAGGTGGAGGTGGGGGGGAAATCCTATACCATTGCAGACATCGGAAGGCTCGAAAAAGACGGCGTTGCAGACATCGGCCGCCTTCCGTTTTCGATCCGGATTCTGGTGGAAAACCTCCTTCGCAAACTGGACGGAAGGATCGTGACCGAGGAGGATCTGAAAAACATCGCCGGATGGAAGAAAACATACAAAGATCCGGTGGAGATCCCTTTTCACCCGGCCAGGGTGCTGATGCAGGACTTTACCGGGGTTCCGGCGGTGGTCGATCTGGCGGCCATGCGGGACGCGGTCAAACAGCTGGGGAAAAATCCGGAAAAGATCAACCCCCTGATTCCGGTGGACCTGGTGGTCGACCACTCGGTGCAGGTCGACTTCTTCGGTACGGCAGATGCCCTGACCCAGAACGTGGCCAAAGAGTATGAACGAAACGCGGAGCGCTACACCCTGCTCAAGTGGGCCCAGAAAAGTTTTGACAACTTTAAGGTGGTCCCGCCCAACTCCGGCATCTGCCACCAGGTCAACCTCGAACATCTGGGAAAGGTGATCATCACCGATGAACAAGACAACGGGCCGATGGCCTACCCGGACACCCTGGTGGGCACCGATTCGCACACGACCATGATCAACGGCATCGGTGTCATGGGCTGGGGCGTGGGCGGCATCGAGGCAGAAGCGGTGATGCTCGGCCAGCCCTACTACATGTCGATACCGGAAGTGATCGGCGTCAAGATGACCGGAACGCTTCCCGAGGGCGCCACCGCCACCGACCTGGTCTTGACGGTCACCGAACTGCTCCGGCAGCACAAAGTGGTGGAAAAATTCGTCGAATTCTTCGGTCCCGGGATGAAAAAGCTCGGCGTTCCGGACCGGGCCACCATCGCCAACATGTCTCCGGAGTACGGGGCCACCATGGGCTTTTTCCCTGTGGACGAACAAACCGTGGCCTATCTTCGGATGACCGACAGAAAGGCCGAGGCCGACATCGTCGAGATCGTGGCCCGGGAGTTGAACCTGTTCTACACAGGGCAAAGCGACCCTGAATACACCCAGGTCCTGGAACTCGATCTTTCCACCGTGACCCCCTCCCTGGCGGGCCCGGCTCGTCCCCAGGACCGCATCGCCCTCGATGGGCTCAAGAAGAACTTCGCCGATATCCTGGGGTGCGAATACGACCGGAACACCGACATTGCCCACATGTCCAAGTTTCACGACGAATCCGGCTCAGAGACGGTCAGGGCCGCTTCATGCAAGCCGGTCGGGCAAAAGGAAGTGCCGGTCACCGTAAACGGGAAAACGGAAGTGATCGGCGACGGCAGCATCGTCATCGCTGCCATCACCTCCTGCACCAACACCTCCAACCCCTATGTCATGATCGGCGCAGGCATGCTGGCACAAAATGCGGTGCACCATGGTCTCCGGGTTGCCCCGACGGTGAAGACTTCGCTTGCTCCGGGCTCCAAGGTCGTCATCGACTACCTCCAGGACGCCGATCTGCTGCCGTACCTGGAGGCGGTGGGCTTTCACCTGGCCGCCTTTGGATGTACCACGTGTATCGGCAACAGCGGCCCCCTGCTTCCGGCAATCGAAACGGCGATCGAGGAAAACGATCTCACCGTGGCGGCCGTCTTGTCGGGAAACCGGAACTTTGAAGCGAGAATCCACCAGAACGTCAAGGCCAACTTTCTCGCCTCTCCGATGCTGGTGGTGGCCTTTGCCCTGGCCGGGCGGATCGACATCGACCTGAGCTTCGAGCCGCTGGGGTTTACCCCCAACGGGCAACCGGTCTACCTGCAAGACATCTGGCCCGGCTACGAAACGATCGACCGGGCGGTAAAAGCCCACGTCAAAGAGGAATATTACGCAAAGGAATACGGTCGGATCTTCGATGGAGACGAATTCTGGCAGGACCTGCCGGCGGGCAAAAGCACGACCTTTTCCTGGAAGGAGGACTCCACCTACATCAAGAACCCCCCGTATTTCGAAGGATTCGATCTTTCCCTGCCGCCTCCGCAGGACGTGAAAGATGCCCGGGCCCTTCTGGTGCTGGGCGATTCGGTGACCACCGACCACATCTCCCCGGCCGGCGCCATTCCGGAAAGCTACCCGGCCGGCCGGTACCTCATGGACAAGGGGGTCGAAAAGAAAGACTTCAACTCCTACGGGTCCCGTCGGGGCAACCACGAGGTGATGATGCGGGGCACTTTCGGCAACATCCGGATCAAAAACCGCATGGTCGCCCCCAAGGAAGGCAGCTACACGCGAAAATTCCCCGAAGACGAGGAGAAATTCGTCTTCGATGCGTCCATGGCCTACATGGAAGAAGGAATCCCCCTTGTGGTGCTCGGCGGAAAGGAATACGGCACCGGATCGTCCCGGGACTGGGCCGCCAAGGGGACCCGTCTTCTCGGTGTACTTGCGGTGATCGCCGAGTCCTACGAGCGGATTCACCGCAGCAACCTGGTCGGGATGGGCGTGCTGCCCCTGGTCTTTGCCGACGGGGAATCCGTGGAGAGTCTCGGACTTGACGGGTCCGAGACCTATACCATCGCCGAAATCGAGGAGATGACCCCCCGGAAGACCGTCCATGTTACCGCCGTTCGGCCGGACGGCACCGAGATCGCCTTCGATGCCGTATGCCGGCTCGACACAGTGGTGGATGTGGACTATTTCCTTAACGGCGGCATCCTGCCCTATGTGCTGCGCAAATTCGCATAAATGCGCAAAAAAGCGCTGCGCATTTATATGCGGCGGCTGCGCCGCCAAAAATACAATAGGACACGAAGCGCCGAAGCGTTTCTTTGAACGTGCCGCGCCATTGCCGCAGAGGAGGCTTTGTCACAAAACCACTGATCCGTCATTCCGGACGAACCCCGCGCAGCGGGGTGGGATCCGGAATCCAGGCATATTTTCTCAAGCCGGCGCCGAGGGGTTATCCGGCGCCGGCTTTTTTGTTGACAGGCATTTGAAAAGCTGATTTTTACGCCCTCTTGTGCGCTCAGCTGTTGTGCTGCAAGGTCACAGCACCGGCCCGAGACAAGTTTGACATATCCGGCCATCAAGGGTAAGGCTTGCTGAAGATGGCGGATCTCATCGAGAGGAACGGGAAATGGCCAAGCCGAAGCTGAAGAAACATCACATTCATCGCGATTGGTGCAAGGGGTGCGGCATCTGTGTGCACTACTGTCCCAAAAGCGTGCTGGAACTCGACGACAACGACAAGGTCTGTGCCGTACGTCCGGAAGACTGCATCTGCTGCAGGCTCTGCGAATATCGATGTCCGGATCTGGCAATAGAAATCGAAACGGAATAGGTCGGGATCATGACGAACAACATTCGATTTGTTCAGGGAAACGAAGCGTGCGTAGAGGGAGCCCTTTACGCCGGGCTCGATTTTTTCGCGGGCTACCCGATCACCCCGTCCACCGAGGTGGCCGAACATCTGGCGAACCGCCTTCCGGCAAAGGGCGGCAAGTTCCTTCAGATGGAAGACGAGATTGCATCGATGTGCGCCATCATCGGTGCCTCTCTTACCGGCAAAAAGGTCTTGACCGCCACAAGCGGCCCGGGCTTTTCCCTGAAGCAGGAGGCCCTGGGCTATGCGATCATGGCGGAAATCCCCTGCGTGGTGGTCAACGTCCAGCGCGGCGGGCCGTCCACCGGCAACCCCACCCATGTCAGCCAGGCAGACGTCATGCAGGCCAGATGGGGGCGCCACGGAGACCAGTCGATCGTCTGTCTGACGGCCTCCAACAACCAGGACGTCTTTGAAATGACTGTCGAGGCGTTTAACATCGCCGAGACCTATCGCACGCCGGTCGTCTTGCTGCTGGACGAAACCGTGGGTCACATGCGGGAAAAGATCGTGATCCCCAAGGCCGGGGAAATTCCCCTGGTCGAGCGCCTTCGCACCGCTGTCCGGGAAGGGGTCGACTATCACCCCTATCTTCCCCGGGAGGACGGCCGGCTTCCGATGTCGGATTTCGGCGACGTCCACCGCTATAACGTGACCGGCCTATTTCACGACATGTGGGGATTTCCCACCACCAACCCCGGGGTCGTTCACGGCCTGCTGCGGCATCTGAACGACAAAATCAACAACAACGCAAACCAGATGGCCCGCTACAAGGAATACTACATGGACGACGCAGAAAGGGTGCTGATCTCCTATGGGGCGTCGGCCAGAAGCGCCCTTCATGTGGTGGAAAACCGCCGCCCCAGAGGAGAGCGTCTCGGCCTGCTGGAGCTGCAGACCCTCTGGCCGTTTCCGGACGTCGTCGTCCGGGAAAAATGCCGGGATGCCGTCTCCGTGTGCGTGGTGGAAATGAACATGGGCCAGGTCATGCAGGCGGTCAAAGCGGCGGTGGACGATCCTGGAAAGGTGTTTCTGGCCAACCGGATCGACGGGAACCTGATCACCCCCACCGACATCCGCGGCATCCTGCGGCTGATCCAAGGAAGGGGAGTATAGATAAAAACAAATTCGAAGCACGAAATTCGAAATCCGAAACAAATCCAAATGATCGAAATTCGAATGACCGAAACGCGGGCAGCCGCATTTAAAGAATCATTTGAGGACCTGCTTGCGGGCTGCATGTTTTGAACATTTGGACATTTGAATTTTGATATTGTTTCGAATTTCGGGATTCGGATTTCGGATTTTGAGACCTCACAGAATCGAGTACCTTTGCTTACTCTCTAAATCGCGTAGAGGTAAATGATGGCCATCAAGGACTACATCCGTGAACGCTTTTTCCCCCATCTATGGTGTCCGGGGTGCGGGCATGGCATCGTGCTCAATGCCCTGCTGCGCGCCGTTGAGCGGATGGGGCTGAAAAAGAACGACATCGTCATGGTTTCCGGTATCGGGTGCAGCTCGCGGATTTCCGGCTATGTCGACTTTCACACGCTGCACACCCTGCACGGCCGGGCCCTGGCCTTTGCCACCGGCGTCAAGATGGGCCATCCGGAGCTGAACATCCTGGTTCCGATGGGCGACGGCGACGCCCTGGCCATCGGGGGCAACCATTTCATCCACGCCGCGCGCCGGAACATCGATTTGACGGCCATCGTCATGAACAACCGGATCTACGGGATGACCGGCGGCCAGTACTCCCCCCTGTCCGGATACGGCATGCTGGCCACCACCGCCCCCTACCAGAACATCGACCACGATTTTGACGTGGTTGCCCTGTCGACGGCGGCCGGCGCCTCTTTTGTCGCGCGTTCCACCACCTACCACGTGCAGCAGCTCACCGACATCCTCGAAAAAGCGATCCAGCATAAGGGCTTTTCGGTGGTGGAGGTCCTTTCCCAGTGCCCGACCTACTTCGGCCGGAAAAACCGGCTCGGCAGCGCCACCGACATGATGGACCGGTTCAAAGAGGCCACCACCCCGATCGGATCCAAGGCAAAGGAAAAGGATCCCACATTGATCGAACGGGGAATCTTTGTGGAAAAAGAGATCCCCGAATACTGTGCCGAGTATGACAAGCTCATCGAACGGGCGATGAAAAAAGGAGCCTGACGGCCATGGAAAGGGTACGAATCGTCTTTTCAGGATCTGGGGGCCAGGGAGTGATCACCGCGGCGATTCTCCTGGCAGAGGCAGCGGTGCTGTACGAGGGGCTGGAAGCGACCCAGTCGCAGTCCTACGGCCCGGAGGCCCGCGGCGGCGCCACCCGCAGCGACGTCATCATCACCGACAGCCCGATCCGGTTTCCCAAGGTCATCCAGCCCAACATTCTCATCTGCCTGACCCAGGAGTCCTACAACAAATTCTACGGCATCATCCGCCCCGGCGGGATGCTGCTCACCGACTCGCGCTTTGTCGCCACCGAACGGAAGGTCGACGCCCGCCAGTTCGAACTGCCGATGTTCCGCACGGTGATGGACAAGATCGGCAAGCCGATCGTTTTCAACATCTTCATGCTCGGCACCCTCATCGGTCTGACCGACCTGATGCGGGCAGAGTCGATCATGAAAGTACTGGAAAAGCGGATCCCCTCCCATTTCCTGGACATGAACCGCAAAGCCCTCGAACTGGGCCTGGAGTTGGGACAGGAAAATAAGTAGAATGCCTAAAATGCATAAATTTTAGGCATTTGTAAATTTAGGCATTCCCCCCTTGATTTCTATAGGCCCCTTCTTTCTTTCTTCCGCCGATTTCGTTCTTGACATCCGCAACCTGGTATGACAACAGACGTCATACTTCAAAACAAATCTACCTCTCCCGATATTCCATGTCGAAAGGAATCCGCATGGGAAACTTCAAATCACTGAAAAAACCCCTCCTTTCCCAGGAGGTGGAACTGGCCATCAAAAAGGCGATCCTTGAAGAAACCTACAAGGCAGGGGAAAAGCTTCCCTCGGAACGGGAGCTGGTGGAACAGTTCCAGGTCAGCCGGGTAACCGTGCGAGAGGCTTTTAGAAACCTGCAAAGCAGCGGCCTGATCACCATCAAACGCGGCGTCAACGCCGGTGCTTACGTGGCCGAACCCAATTCCCACCCCATCACCGAAAGCTTCCAGAACCTGATTCATTTGGGCCACATCGACTATTCTCACCTGATCGACGCCCGGCTTTACATCGAGCCCCGGGCCGCTGAAATGGCCGCCAAGTACAGAAGCGCAGAAGACCTTCAGCGCCTGAACAGCCTGCTGGACATGGCTGAAGAGATGGCCGCCAAATACCACAAGCGCGCCCGACTCATGAATGTCTCGTTTCATTGCGAGGTGGCAAAGATCACGCGCAACCCGATCATCCTATTTATCACCGAATCGATCACCCAGTCTTATTCTGCGCTGATGATCGACCAAACCCAGCACCGGTTGAACCGGGAAGATATCCTGAAGTTCATCGGCGAGCATCGGGACATCCTCGGTTCTATTGACAAGCAACATCCTGAAGAAGCCTACGAAAAGACCCGACGCCACCTGCTGGAGACCTATCTTACCTACTCCAGGGTGGCGCCGGGCGAATGCACGCAGGATATCGATCACCGGATCAGGCAGGGCTACAATCTATAGCTGCCGGATCCATGGGTTTTCACCTGAAAGGAGAAGGAGGAGATGATGCCGAAAACAGCGTTTCGATGGATCGTCGGTCTTACGGTGCTGCTTGTCGCAGGCCTGTGGCTTGCCGGATGCGCCACCGTTGGATCTTCTGCCAAGGATGAGGGCATTGCTCCGGGTATCGTCTACCAGGTGCCCGATTCGGCTGAAATAACCAAGGTGGCCTATTATTTCAAGGACTATAAAGGCGCCTCCCGTCTTCACATGGATGTGACGATCAAGAATACCTCTCCGGAGACCAAACGATTTCGGGTCAACATCTTCCTGCCGGAGGGCCCGTCGGGGGGCGGCTTGTATCCGCGCAAGGTCAAAGAAGACGCCAAGGGCATCGAAGCCGGACAGGAGCATACCCGCGAGTTTCCCATGTATTTTGATCAACTGCCCAGCGGGTTTATGATCGTTGTCAGGGAGATGTCATAAGATATTCGGTCCCGGCGTAAAGTTGGATTAAGAAAGGAGTTTGTCATGAAAAAAGGTAGATTTATCCGCTCCAGACTGCTTCTCGGAACATTGATCGCCGGCTTGCTTGTGTTCAGCACGCAGCCGGCCGCGGCCCTGGAGTTTCTGTCCTTCGGCACCGGAAGTCCCGCCGGCACATACTATTTCCTCGGCGCAGGATTTTCCTCCATTATCAACAACAACGTTCCCGGGGTCCGGGTGGCCGCTGAATCGACCGCGGCTTCCACGGAAAACGCCCGGCTCATGATCCGGGGAGAAATGGAGCTCGGGCTGGCATGCATGGGGACCCTGGCCGACCTGAAGGCCCAGGGCATGGACGTGGACCAGATACGCCTGGTCGCGGTGGGCCACACCAGCGATACCCACTGGATCGTTCGGAAAGAATCTCCCATCCGATCGATTTCCGACTTCAAGGGCAAGGTGATCGGCGTCGGCCCGGCCGGAAGCGCCACACTGAACATCTACTCCAAAAAACACCTTCAAACCGGGTGGGGGCTGAGCTTCGACGATTTTTCGCCCAAGTATATTTCCTTTTCCGAGGTCACCCGAGGCATCCGCGACAACACCATCGACGCCGGCATCATCGCCGCCGGCGCTCCCCTGGCCTCTGTCATGGAACTCGCCCGTGACATCCCCATTCGGCTGATCGAAACCGAGCCGGAAGTACTAAAGCGTCTGCGGGCCCAATACAGCAACGTGGTTCCCCTGGTGATTCCGGCCGGCACCTATGACAGCATCGATGAAGACGTCCACACTTACACCCTGCCCCAGATGTGGCTCTGCCGCGCGGATCTCGACGATGATCTGGTCTACCAGATCATCAAGACCGTCTACGAACACGAAGAAGAGAAAAACGCCATCCACCCCCTGGCTAAAATGTACACCGTGGAAAACGCATTTCGCGGCGCACCCGGGGTTCCGGTCGGATTCCACCCGGGCGCCATCAGGTACTACAAGGAAAAGGGGATCTGGGACAAAAGAGAACAGTACTATGAATAAAAACGGGCTGGTCTTGAACGCGTTGCCGATGGGCTAATAAACAAAATATATTTTTTTGGCCCTATTGGTCTGACCACAGACATCAGGCCCCGCTTTTCGAAAAATGAAAAGCGGGACCTGAGCCCGAAGTGTTTATCTGTTTTCCGGCGACCGGTAAAACTCAGTGCTCGATGACATCATTGCGGTGACGCATTGTCGGTCAACGAAGACTCACCGCGGAGCCGCGGAGGGCCCAGAAAAGCGCTTAAAATATTCTCTGCGCAGCCTCTCTGCGTTTTCAGCGACTCAGCGGTGAAACCATCGTCATAATAATTGCGTCAGCATGTTCTTAGGGCTTCAGGCCGGTTGAAAAGAGGAAGGGACATGGAAATCAAAGTCGAACAGCCAAAACCCCCCATCCCCATGCTGGTCCGCGTCATCGCCGTGGCCATGAGTCTCTACCAGCTCTATACCGGGATTTTTCAGCTTACCGCCATGAACCAGCGGGTCACCCACGTCACCTTCGCCCTGTTGTTGATTTACCTCTACTACGGCTTTGACCAGAAAAAAAAGGAGAGGATCGCCTGGCACGGGTACCTGCTGGCGGCCACCGCCTTGGGCCTGGGCGCATACGTGCTGGGCACCTGGTTCAAGAAAATCGGCGAATGCGGCTTGTGTCCCCCATGGTACGAGCTGGCCATGGGCGCCGTCTTTTTGCTGCTGTGCCTCGAAGCGGCCCGCCGGACCCTCGGCTGGGTGTTTCCGATCATCGCCGTCGTTTCCATGGTCTATGCCCGGTTCGGGGAAATGCTGCCGGGGATTCTCGCCCACAAAAACTACCCCTTCGAACGGATCGTGGGCAACATGTTCATCACCACCGAAGGGGTTTTCGGCATGCTTGCGGGGATATCGGCCACCTACATCTTCCTGTTTATTTTGTTCGGAGCCATGCTGCGCGCGGCCGGCGGGGGCGAGTTCTTCATCAACATCTCCTTTGCCCTGTTCGGCCACGTGCGCGGAGGACCGGCCAAAATCGCGGTGGTGGCCTCGTCGCTATTTGGCATGCTCTCGGGAAGCGGGACGGCCAACGTGGCCGGCACCGGCCAGATCACCATCCCCTTGATGAAGCGAAGCGGATACAAACCGCACTTTGCCGGGGCCGTGGAGACCGTGTCCAGCGCCGGTGGGCTGCTCATGCCCCCCATCATGGGAAGCGCGGTCTTCATCATCATGGAGGTGCTGGGGGTCAACTATGTGACCATCATGAAAGCCGCCGGCCTGACCGCTGTCCTTTATTACATCGGCCTTTTCCTGATGATCGACCTGGAGGCCCAGAAGATGGGCATGAAGGGGATGCCCAAAGAAGAGCTGCCGTCGCTTGGGCAGACTTTCAAAGAGGGATGGTTTTTCCTCATCCCCATCGGCGTTCTGATCTTTTTCCTGGTCTATTCCAAGGTGTCGGTCACCCGCGCCGCCTTCTGGGCCACCATTGCCATTCCGCTTTGCAGCATTCTTGGAGGCAGCGAGCGCCGGATGACCTTCCGACAGTTTCTCCAGGGGCTTCAGGACGGCGCGTTGACCGCGCTTCCTGTGGTGGCGATTCTCTCCGTCGGCGGGATCGTGCTGGGGATGATCACCCTGACCGGGCTGGGCCTGATGATGTCCGGTCTTTTGATCAAAATGTCCGGCGGAAATCTGCTCGTGCTTCTGCTGCTGACCATG
Organism: uncultured Desulfobacterales bacterium; assembly: GCA_965602445.1. GTDB lineage: Bacteria > Desulfobacterota > Desulfobacteria > Desulfobacterales > CAFBRK01 > JAIPEL01. Next base: position 13,087 of record CBFCZJ010000035.1, read on the forward strand.
GTCGCCTCGATCATTCTCGGCATGGGCGTACCGCCGGTGGCGGCGTACATCGTTTTGGCCATCCTCGTGGTGCCGGCGCTGATCAAGCTGGGGGTCTATCCCCTGGCCGCCCACCTATTCGTCTTTTATTTTGCGACCATTGCCGGGATCACCCCCCCGATGGCGCCCGACGCCTTCGTGGCGGCGGGCATCGCCGAAGCACCCATGATGCGCACGGCCTTTACGGCCTGCCGCCTGGCGCTGGTCATTTTCATCATCCCGTACATGTTCGTTTACAACAACGCCCTGCTGCTGGTGGGCAGCCTCGGACAAATCCTGCAGGTCTGCATCACTGCCTTCTTCGGGGTCATGGCTTTGGCCTGCGCGGCCCAGAACTATCTCGGCGGCCGGCTTCCCATTTTGCTGCGGGGAATCTTGTTCGTCGGCGGCGCGTTCCTCATCTTCCCGGGCATGACGACCGATCTGGCGGGACTTGCCATCGTCGCCGTGATGTTAGGTGTTCGGGTTCCGGAAACGGTCAAGCGTTATACCATCGGCTGGTTCCGCAAAAAGCCATCGACTCAGGGGCAAAGGACAACGCCATGACTTCTTCCTTTATCGCGGAGATGACCTCGGAGGCCCTCGCGCAGGCTGCCGGCACCGACAAGGTGGCGGTAATCCCCATGGGATCCACCGAATTGGAAGGCCCCCACCTGCCCCTCGGCGTCGACACCATCGTGGCAGACGGCATCGCCCGGCGCTTGAACGGCGAGCCCGGGGTGCTCATCGGTCCCACCCTGCCGATCGGCTATTCCAAGTGGTTTTTGTCCTTTGCCGGCACCATATCCCTTGAAACCGGGACCCTGATCCGGGTGCTGACCGAATACGTGGAAAGTCTCATGTCCGCGGGCCTTCGTCGATTCGTCTTTTTAAATGCGCACAAGGGAAACAACGCCTGCATCGAATCAGCCGCCCACAGCCTGCTGGCCAAGCACCGGATTCGCGTAGCGATGATCAGCCTCTGGAAACTGGCCCATGACCTTTGCGCGGTCAAAGACCGCTCCATCGAAGAGGGCCGGTTCACCCATGCAGGCGAGATCATGACCTCAGCGGTGATGGCCCTGGCCCCGGACACCGTGGTCGGTGAGCGGATCTGCGCAGACACGGTCAAATCGCCGGCGAACAGTGCCTTCCATGTGAAAAACTCCCTGGGAGAAACCGAATTCATGGACTCGGTGCAGATCGTCTTCCAGGACATCCGGGACGTGACCGATTCGGGCACCATGGGGGACCCCACCTCCGCCTCAGTCGAAAAGGGCGAGGCGGTGGTCGAACGAATCGCGGAATATGCCCGGGCATTTCTTCAAGAATTTCGTAAACTCCCCCTCGAGTAGAAAACGACTGGAGGCGAGATGACCGATATGGAACCTGCACTTGAAAAGCGTCTGATCGAACACATTGCCCGCACCGGCTTTGAGGATCTGGATGCAGAAACCGTCCGCTGCTGCAAAAAGCTGATCATGGACTCTTTGGGCGTCGTCTTTCCCGGCAGCCGGGCACCGGGCTGCCCCGAAATATTGGATCTGCTTCGATCCTGGCAAAGCAAAGAGGGGGCGTCGGTGTTTCTGGCCGACTTTCGCACGGCGCCGCCCCTGGCGGCCATGGCCAACAGCGCCATGATGCACGCCCTTGATTTCGACGACACCCTGGACGCCTCGGCCCTTCACACCTTTGTCAACGTGCTGCCGGCGGCACTGGCGGCCGCAGAAAACCGGGGCGGCATCGCAGGCAAAGAACTGATCACCGCGCTGGTTTTGGGGGTGGATGTCATCTGCCGGATCAGCCTGGCCATCGACCGCCCCCTTTCCTGGATCCGGACGGCCACCTGCGGCAGCTTCGGGGCCGCTGCCGCCGCCGGAAAAATCCTCGGCCTGAATGAAGAAAGGCTCTTAAACGCTTTGGGGGTGGTCTATGCCCAGACATCGGGCAACGCCCAGGGGTTGATCGAAAGCCGCCTGGTCAAGCGGATGCAGCCCGGTTTTGCCGCCTCTGCCGGCGTTGTTTCCGCGTTTCTGGCCGCCCGGGGCATCACCGGCAGCCGGCGGTTTCTGACCGGCACCTATGGATTCTACCCGCTCTACGAACATGGAGACTACCATCCGGAGCGGGTCGGCGAGGCTTTGGGGGAGCGTTTTTCCATCGCCGATTTGAGCATCAAGCCGTATCCGTGCTGCCGGATGACCCATTCGGCCATCGGCGCCGCCATGAAATTGAAGGAAAGGGTCGGTCCGGTGGATAACATCGAGCGAATCGACGTGTCGGTCTCGTCCATGGTGACGGAGATGGTGGGAAAACCGTTTCAGATCGGTGAAAACCCCCAGGTCGACGCCCAGTTCAGCATCCCTTACACCACGGCCTGCGCCCTTGTCCGCGGAGATGTCTTCCTGCAGGATTTCGAAGCAGACTCGATATCCGATCCGGCAGTCAAACGGTTGGCAGACCGTGTCAGGGTTTGCGCCAATCCGGACCTCCCGGCAAAGGACATCCTGCAGTCCGAAATGACCGTGACCCGCAACGACGGCAAGGTCTTATCCGAACGGGTTCCGGTGCCCCTGGGCAACCCGCACAACCCCATGAGCGCCGGACAGTGCCGGGAAAAATTCCTAAAGTGCATCGACTACAGCGGCCTTCCGATTGAAGAAGATCGCAAAAACAGCCTCATCTCCACGATCGAAGACCTCGAGGCGGTCCCGGACGTAAGTGAACTGGTGCGCGCAATGCGCCGCTGAATCGATCTGGTCTGAGTGCTCGATGGCATAATTGCGATGACGTAATGTAGGTCAACCAATATTCACCGCAGAGACGCGGAGGGCGCAGAGAAGCCCTTAAAATCTTCTCTGTTTATCCTCTCTGCGCTCTCAGCGACTCCGCGGTGAAACAATCGTCACTATGATTGCGGTAACATGCACTACGCCCTGGAAAGGAAGCCTTCGATGACCGTCAAAGAACTCTTCGACGCCGGCGCCCTGAAATACGACGCCACCCGCCGGAAAGTGATCTACTGCTTCGACGATTTTTACGGCACGCTGCTGGAGCTCATCCCCTTTTCACCCGGGGAACGGTTTTCCTTTCTCGACCTGGGGGCTGGAACCGGCCTGGTTTCGGCCCTGATTTTGGAGCGGTTTACGAACGCCAGCGCCCACCTGGTCGACATTTCCGAAAAGATGTTGGAAAAGGCCCGAGAGCGGTTTGCAGGCAGAAAGAACGTCCGCTTTACCATCGCAGACTACGATCAGGAAAAACTGCCCTTTTCGTATCCGCTGGTGGTTTCGGCCATGTCGATCCACCACCTTTCCAACGCCGGCAAGCAGCGGTTGATGAAAAAAATCTTCCATACGCTGACCCCGGGGGGCTGCTTTATCCATGCAGAACTCGCCCTCGGCCCCACGGAAGCCGCTGAGGCCCGTTACCAGCAACGCTGGAACCGCCACCTGGATTCTACCGATATCGGAAAAAAAGAACTCTGGGCAATTTACGAACGGATGGCCTGCGACCGGCCGGCCACCCTGGATCAGCAGCTTTCCTGGCTGCGCAAAGCCGGGTTTGTCGACGTGGACTGCTATTTCAAACACTACAATTTCACCGTGACGGCCGGGAAAAAACCGGAAGCAAGATAGAAAACCGGCCGAGGCATCGTCGGCGCCGCCGCAAGCCTTCGACAAGGGAAGGAAGACACAGATGAACATCGACCTCAAACAGCTCACCAAAGACCTGGCCAAAATGGTCGGCAAAGAAAACGCTTTTTCGGACCGGCCCACGGCTCTGGCCTACGCCAAAGACACCATGCCCTGGGATGTGGAGGCCCACCATATGCCCTATGCGGTGGTTCGACCGGCGGACAGCCGGGAGGTGTCGAAAGTGCTCGCCTACGCCAGCACCCGGAAAATCCCTGTGCACACCCACGGTTCGGGAACCTCCCTGGTCGGTCTCGGCCGTCCCAAGACCAACGCCATCGTGCTCGACACCGGTCGGATGCAGGAGTTGAATATTTTTCCGGAGCGGGGCTATTTTGAAGTGGGACCGGGCATGCACATCGGAAAGCTCAGAAAAGCGTTGGCTCCTCACAACGCCCTGCTGCCGATTTTTCCGGGCAGCGAACCTGTGGCCACCATCGGCGGATCGGTCTCGGTGAACACCAGCGCCCATGCGGTGGACGCAAGCCTCTGTAAGCCGGGCGACTACGTGCTGGGCCTCGAAGTGGTTCTCCCCACCGGCGAAATACTTCAAACCGGCACCGAATCGACCCGCAAACCGGCGGGCATCGAGGCAACCAAGTTTCTCGTCGGTTCCGAGGGCCTGCTCTGCATCATCACGAAAATCCGTATGCGCCTGATCCCTAAGCCGCACATGGCCAACATCGTCGCCTATTACCGGAGCACCGAAGACATTCTCGACACCGTGATGGCGATGTACAAACAGGGGGTGCCGACGCCTCTTTTCTTCGAATACCTGGACGAAAAGGCCGCAAAAGTCGGCTTCGAGGCTGTGGGACTTTCCCCGCCTTCCGGCGCTGTAGCTATGATGAGCATGCACTCGGCCACCGAAATCGGCTGTCAGGAAAAGGCTCGGCTGTTTCTCGAATTCGTCCAAGAATCCAATCCCATCGAAGCGAGGATCGTCACCGACGAGGCGGAATGGGGAAAAATCTGGAGCAGCCGGGCCGAAGCCGGCAATTACGTCTACCGGCTCGGCTCCACCTTCGGCAGCGAGATCACCCCCCGGGTGGACAAGCTCAAAGACGCTTTTCGGGAAGCCAAGGAGATCATCCTGAACCTGGAAAGCTTTAAGGGAAACGAGTTTTATTCCTTCGGCCACATCGGCGCCCCGACGATCCATGCCTATGCCTTCATGCCTACCAAAGACATATCCAACGAGGTGAAAAAGGCGGTGACCATGGAGGTGCGGGAAAAAACCGAGGCCCTCAACGTCAAATACGGCGGCTGCGGCGGCGAATGGGGCCTGACGGCCCAGCGCGCCGGCTTTTTGGAGAAAAAGTACGGCCGTACTTATACGGAGCTTCTATCCCGGCTCAAAAAAACCTTCGATCCTGAAAACATTCTCAACCGGGGTAACCTGGAGGGCTGGGTGTGAACCGAGACGACACCGAACAAAAAATGCTTCTCACCGAGTTTGCCAAGTGCCGCGCCTGTCGGTTTTGCGTGGACGTCTGCCCGACGTACCAGGCGTCTTCGGGGGTGGAAAGTTTTTCCGGGTACGGGCGGATGCAGATCATCAAGTACCTGCTGACCGGCATGCTCGAATTCGACGATTCGCTGACCTACTGCCTCTATAGCTGCCTGCAGTGCCGCCGCTGCGAAACCATCTGCAAGAGCAAGGGGCAGAACCTGGACATCTGTGAACTGATCCAGCGCGGCCGCCGCCTGCTGTCGGACCGGCTGGCCCGTGGAGGCAAGCATGCGAAGCTCTAAGATCCTGATTTCCCAGGC
>CBFCZJ010000036.1:0-18239 GCA_965602445.1 uncultured Desulfobacterales bacterium
CGTCCCGCCGGTCAGCGGCGGCGCTCGTATGAAACTTCGACCGGGGCCGGCGGCAATAGCCGACCTGCCCCGCCTTGGGTTTTGGCGGTTGGAGGGCCACGCTCCGTCGTGGCCGGAATTGGGTCATTGCCGGCAACACGGACGCGGCAAAGTGCGTCCCTCCACCGTCAGGGGCTTCGACATCAGTTTCACCCTTGATCAAACTGGCCGGTTAAGACCAAAAGATTCTTAAATAACTCCTTCCGGAGAACCTTGAACTTTGAACCTGAAACCTTGAATTCCGGCGTGGGAAGCGGCAGGCCTTGAACAGGGAGGGGGGACCGACGATGGTCGGTCCCCCCGGGGAGGTGCTTCCACGATCTGGAAGGCGTCGCGGAGAGCAAGTCGAATCGGTGACAGGGTCGATCGGTCAATTCGGCAAGCGGCATCGGACAGGAAACACAGAAAAGATCACCAGCCGCTCGCCGGACTTCCTTCGTTAATGGTGGTGGTCGCCGCAGCCGTCATCGTGCGCACCGCCGCCGCAGGCGTGCTCCTGTGCAAACTGGGCCAGGCGGCCGTCGAGCAGGGATTGAACAGCCTCGCCGACGGTTCGGGCCGCACCGCCCTGGAACACGTTGATGCCGAACTGGGCAAAACCCATCAGGGGGCGCATCCCCATGTGGCCGGCGATGAGGCCCTGGACGCCGTTTTGGGCCAGGTATTGCACCGGCGCCATGCATCCGCCATGCTCATGGGGAACGGCGGGAATGACGTTGATCTCCTTTACCTGGCCTTCTGCAATAGACACCAGGGTGTACATTTCACAATGGCCGAAGTGCTGGCCCATTTCTGCCTCCATACCGCCCGGCGGCGCAGAGGGAATTGCAATGACAGCGTTCATTATTCCTCCTTCAGCATTATCGTCTCTTGGGTTTTTTGTTCGTTCAGCCCCGCTCGTTTTTCGATGGCGGCCCAGATCCGCCGGATCTGGGCGGACAAAGCGGAGTCCTCAAGTTCAGTAACGGCCTTTTCCTGGATCATGGCCGCCACGAATTGTTCATCATGGGGCACCCTTCCCAACAAGTCAAGGCCCCGTTTTCGACAAAATGATTCGATGTCCCGGCAGGCATCGGCGTTCAAGTCCGCCTTGTTGATCACCACGGCCGCCGGCATCCCGAAGTAGGCGCAAAGATCGGCCACCCGCTCCAGGTCGTGTCTGCCGGAAACCGTCGGCTCGGAAACGATCACGGCCAGATCGGCGCCGCTCAGCGATGCAATCACCGGACACCCGATGCCGGGAGCGCCGTCTGCCAGCACCAGGGAATACCCTCTTTTTTCAGCGGCCTGCCGGGCCTCCTGCCGCAGCAGGGCCACCAACCGGCCGGAGTTTTCCTCCCCCGGAAAAAGCTGGGCGTGAAACACCGGTCCGAACCGGGATTCGGACCGGAACCATTGGCCGCAGTGCCGCCGGGGAAAGTCGATCGCTTCGGCCGGACACATCACCACGCAGAGCTTGCACCCTTCGCAGCGAAGCGGATCGATCTCATAGACGTCGCCGGACTCGAACACCGCCCCGAAACGGCAAAGCTCCGCGCATTGTCCGCAGCCCTCGCATCGGTCGGGGTCTATGATCGCCTCGTTTCCGGAGTAGAATTCTTCGGTGGCCCCGATCTGCGGCTTCAAGATCAGGTGAAGGTCCGGGGCGTCCACGTCCAGGTCGCAGATCATCTTGTTTTCGGCCAGATGGGAAAAGGCGGCGGTCAGCGACGTTTTGCCGGTGCCTCCTTTTCCGCTGATGCAGACGATCTCTTTCATGCCGTCACCTCCCGGGCAGAAACGCAGCGCCTGCGGATCTCTTCGGCCAGCGCCGCAAACCGCTCCCGGTGCTCCTCGAAGGCTTCGGCCAGGATCAGGCCGTTGGAATAGGCCTCTGCGGCAGACCGCGTAAAGGGAATCTCGGCAAGCAGGGGCAGCCCTTTTTGCCGGCAATAGTCGTAGACTTCGTCGTTGCCGATGCCCGCGCGGTTGACCACCACCCCCATGGGCCGTTTGAAGGCTGCAAAAGAGTTCACCGCAAGCTTCAGATCGTACAGGCCGAAAGGGGTGGGTTCGGTGACCAGCACGATGATGTCGGCACCGGTGACCGCTTTCATCGCCGGACAGCTCACCCCGGGAGGCGCGTCATAGATCAGATCCGCACCGCGCTCGGACGCCGTTTTTTGGGCGGCATCCTTGACATGTCCGATGAGCGGCGGACTCATCGCCTCGCCGACCCGGAGCCTTCCAGAAAAGCAGTCGATGTTGCCGCGCTTGCCCCAGGTAATTTCACCGAGGGATCGTGAATCCTCGGAAATGGCCTCCTCCGGGCAGACCGCCATGCATGCGCCGCAGCCGTGGCACATTTCCGGCAGGGTCAGCATGACCTGTCCCAGCACCGATATGGCCTTGAACTGGCAGATGTCCGAACAGGCGCCGCAGTAATTGCAGCGGGATTCGTCCACCTTCGGGATCATCATCGATATTTCCCGCCGGCCCGCAATTTCCGCCTTCAGGAAAAGATGCAGGTTGGGCGCCTCGACATCGAGATCCGCCGCGGTCAGCGGACCCTGCCAAACCGCGGCAAGCGATGCGGCGACAGTGGTTTTGCCGGTGCCTCCTTTTCCGCTGGCGATGGCTGCGATCATCGGCCCATTCCTCTTCCGCGGCCCTTGCCGCTTGCCCCGCCCATGCCCATTCCGCCGCCGCCGCCCATGCCTCTTCCGCCGCCGGCCATGCCTCTTCCACCGCCCGTGCCCTGTCCTCGGCCGCCGTTGGGCGTCTGTGAGACATTGGTCTGACCGCTGCAAAATCGGTCCACCGCCTCTTTGACCGTCATGTTGTCCATGTTCTGGACCACATCGATGCCGGCGGCCTGAAGGGCCTGGAACGCCTTCGGGCCGACAAACCCGGTCAGCACGGCCGATGCACCGCCCCGGACGACGGCCTCTGCGGCCTGGATGCCGGCGCCGTGGCCCATTGCCTGGGCCGCATTGTTGTCGATGAATTCTGCGGCCATGGTGTCGGTGTCGACCACCACAAAACCGGCGGCCCGACCGAATCGTGAATCGACTGCGGAATCGAGTCCCGGACCTACGCTGCTCACTGCGACTTTAGTCATTCGAAGCTCCTGTTCCTGGTTCATGAAATGGATCTTTTTACGAAAAACGCACCCGATCCGGGTGCTTCGCTCCCTTTATGGGCATATGCTTATAAAGAAACTTACCACGACTCGCCCGCTTGTCAAGGTTTTTTATCGCGCCGGCTCCGCCGTCGCGATAAAAAACTTGAAAACCTATAAATACAAATAGTTGTGAATGGGCAGGAGAGAGGCTTTTATGCGGACGATTGCCCGTGAAAGCCGGCGGACGAAGGCGCAATCGCCTGCTGACCCTGGGGTATAATTCCGGATTTTGGTTATCGATGAAACTCAAGCAGGCCTGAGCCGGACGCCGATGGGGGTCGGCTCTCCGGCCGACCCTATATGGAGGATTCCGGATAAGCGCATTCCGGATTTTTCACCAAAATAACAATTGCCGGAAGGCGGCCGCAGCCGCCTTCCGGTAAGGGCTACTTAGGTTTCGCCGCCCTTGGTTTCGGCCAGCTCCTCGATTCTGCGCTTCACCGTGGAAAGCTCGGCTTCCAGGTCCTGGGCGTAGCCCTGAAGATCCTCTTTGCGGTCAACCCGGGGACCGGCGAAAAAACCGGCGCCGAAATCCCGGAACCGACGGCAAAGCCCCCGTCCGCGGCCGAAACCGCGACCGGCGCCCCTGCCATATCCGGCACCGTAGCCGGCGCCATACCCTCTTGCCCCGTAGCCTGCATCTGCATACCGGCCGGCTCCACACCGGCCAAAGCCGCCTCCTGTCATCGGCCCTCTTCCCATGGGCCCTGTTCCATCATAGCCTGGCATCGTGCCACCTCCTATGGTTGGTTGATTTTCGGCGGCGCCTTCTTATTCCATGGTTCCTCTGCGCCGCCGTCTCCGGCCTCGGCCCCGGCCTTGGCCGGACACCTGGGGCCCCATCATCTGAATGGGGCCGCCCTCGATCCGGATGGCCCAGCCGTTGACCATGGCCCGGGCCACCACCGCACGGGCCTCCGCCACCAGCCGGGAAAACGTGGGCCGCGAAATTCCCATCCGCTGGGAAGCCGCCTCCTGGTCCAACCCTTCGGCGTCTGCCAGGCGCATGGCTTCCAACCCGTCGACGGTCAGCACCGCCTCCTTCAGGCCGGCCAGGGGAACTCCCTGGGGCTTGTAGTACTCGACCCGGGGGGCGAACTGCACCAGTCGTCGCTTTCTCGGTCTCGGCATCGACCCTCCTGTTATGAAATTATGTTCAAAACTAAAATAATCGGCCGACCGCTCCCTGTCAAGAAAAATTATGAACATAATTTCAAAAACAGGCGGGACCGCTGGGAGCCTGATAAGCCGGAAAGCTCATCCGCAGGGGTTTTCGTATTCCGGCAACCCGGGCTTTTCGCCTATAGAAGCGCGAAGCGCCCTTTTTACCGCTTTTTTTTGCCGCCAATACGATTTTCGCCCCATGGCATTTTACATATGCACATGAAATGATAAGTGATTATCGTTTGGTCATTTGAAAATTCGGATTTTGAATTTGTTTCGTATTTCGATATTCGAAATTCGGATTTATGATTAGGGTCTCTGGGCATGAGCACATTTCAGCCGAACGGAGCAGACATGAAAAAATGGCAGCGCTGGCTTTTGGTATTGATCGGGGCGATCGGGGTGCTGGCCGCCGCCTGCGCCGCGTTCATCTATTTCTACCTGGACGTGGTGGTCGACTACTGGTGGTTTTCCTCCCTGAAATACGGGGGATATTTCATCCTCCGCCTCCTGTACCGGTATGTGGTCTTTGCCGCCGTCACCCTCGCGTTTTTCCTGATCTTTTTTCTGAATTTCCGGGTCGCCTCGCGCTATATCGGCGCCTCGGCATCGGGTTCGGGGGCCGGAAAAACGAAAAACGCCGGCGTTCAGAACCTGGTCAGGATGTTTCGAAGCGGGTCGATGATGTTGTACGTGCCGCTTTCGCTGGTACTGGCCGTTTTCGTGGCCTATCCCGCCTTCGGTCGATGGGAGTCGTTTCTGTTTTTCGCAGTCGGTCCCGGGGCCGGCGTGACAGATCCGGCCTACGGCAAGGATATCGGCTTTTACCTGTTTTCCTACCCGGTCTGGCAGCTTTTGCAGGAAAGGCTGCTGCTTTCCCTGATCATCGTGCTGCTGGCAACGGGCCTGCTTTACGGCATCGAGCGGCGCGTGCTCAAGGCAACGGAAAAGGGATTTCCGCGGGGAGCCAAGGTTCATCTGAACTTTCTTGGGCTTCTTCTCGTCGCCCTCCAGGGGTGGAGCTTCTTTCTCGAGCGCTACGATCTGCTTTACGACGCTTCCCACACCCCGCTTTTTTACGGGCCGGGCTACACCCAGATGACCGTGACCCTGCCGCTGATCTGGGCCTCTTTGGCCGCCTGGCTGCTGGCGGCCTTTGCCGTGCTGTTTCTGGTCAACTTCAAGAAGGGGTGGATCGCCGCCATCGTCTTTTCCGCGCTGTTTGCCGCCACATTCGGCCTGCGCTACACCCAGGTGCTGCCGGACACGATCCAGAAATACATCGTCAATCCCAACGAACTGACCAAGGAAGCGCCGTATATCGGCAACAGCATCCGGGCGACCCTGGCCGCATACAACCTTGGGGAGGTCGAAACCCGGTCGTATCCGGTGGAACCGGTGACCCGGCAGGAAACCCGGGAGGCGATCCGCCTCAACATCGCCGACATTCCGGTCTGGGACCGGGAGCTTTTGGAGGACGTCTACGATCAGGTCCAGGGGATCCGGCCCTACTATAACTTCACCGGGGTCGACGTGGACCGCTACGAGATCGGCGGCAAAATCCAGCAGGTGAATCTGGCCGCCCGGGAAATCGATCTGGAACAACTGACCGACTATGCCCGGAAGTGGACCAACCGCCACCTTCAATACACCCACGGCTACGGTCTGGTGATGACCCCGGCGGCCCAGCGCGGCGAGGAGGGGATGCGCTGGTACGTCAAGGGCATCTCGCCCAGATCGGACGTGGGGGTGAGCGTTGAAAAACCGGGGATCTACTATGGCCTGTCCACCTACGATTACGCGGTCGCCCCCAACGAGGTGGGAGAAATGGACTATCCGGAGGGGAGCGGATTTGCCACCAGCAACTACCAGGGAAACGCCGGGGTTCCGCTTTCTTCATTGTTCAGGAAGCTGGTCTTTTCCCTCTACTTCAAGGACCGCAACCTTTTTTTCACCACCAAGACCGTGAAGGAAAGCCGCCTCCTGTTCCGGCGCAACATCGAAGAGGCGGCCTCCCGGCTGGCTCCGTTCTTCACCCTCGATAAAGACCCTTACGTGGTGGTCACCGACAAAAACCTGTTTTGGATCCAGGACGCCTACACCACCTCTTCCTGGTACCCCAACGCCGCCCCTTACGAGGACGGCAAAAACTACATTCGCAGCTCGGTGAAGATCGTGGTCGACGCCTACGGGGGCGACATCGATTTTTACATCGCAGACCCGAAGGACCCGATCGCCGCGGCTTACGCCCGCATCTATCCGGGACTGCTCAAGCCCCTTTCCCGGATGCCGGAGAATCTTCGCCGGCACATCCGGTATCCGAAGGACATCTTCAAGATCCAGATGCGGATATTCAAGAAATACCACCAGACCGATCCGGACACCTTTTACCGCCAGGAGGACGCCTGGGAGCTGGCCAAGCAGCCAAAAAGCGGCCAAAAAGGCGGCGAAGCCATGCCGATGGAGCCCTACTATCTGACCTTGAATCTCATCGACAGAGACCGGCGCGAATTTCTGCTGCTGTCGCCCATGAGCCCTCAAAACCGCCCCAACCTCAGCGCCCTGGCCATCGCCGGCTGCGATCCGGACCGGTACGGCAAGATCTACCTGTACAGTTTTCCCAAAGGCGAGCAGGTCTACGGACCGGACCAGATCGGCGCCTTGATCGACCAGGACACCACCATCGCCGAGCAGTTCACCCTCTGGGACCAGGTCGGATCCGAAGTCCGGCGGGGCCGGATGATCATCCTGCCGGTGGGAAAGGCGGTCTTCTACATCCAGCCCATCTACCTGTCGGCGGCCGGCCGTCTCAAGATTCCCCAGCTTCAGCGGCTCATCGTCAGCCACGGCGAAGTGGTGGTCATGGCCCGGTCCCTGGAGGCCGCCTTCGACCAGGTCGCCCAGCGCATCGAACAGCGCCAGCGCGTTCGGCAGGAGCGGGCCCTGCCGCCGCCTCAGGAACAGGCCGCCGAGCCGGCCGACGCGCCGGCATCCACCGGGGCCGGCAGCCCCCCGACGCAAGCCGAGCCGCCGGAATCCAACTGACCGCTGTTGACAATGACAGGTTGCAGAAACAAAATAGTTTCAGACTAGGAAAAAATATGCAGCTTCAATCCAAAAAATCGTTTGCCATGATCGACTACGCCCGCTGCAGCCCGCGCGCGTGCGACCCTGAAAACGGAATATGCCCCGCCGTTTCCGCCTGCGAGCACAAAGTGCTCAAGCAGATCGACGGGCCCTTCGAGCCCCCGATGGTATTCATGGACCTGTGCATGGGGTGCTGGGACTGTCTCGAAGCCTGCCCGCTGGAGGCCGTATATCGGAAGCATGTCACCTGAGGCACGCCGTCCAATGTCAGGTGGAAGCTTCATCCATTTCCAGGCCCCGGAAGTAGGCCGTGGTTTCCCCCTTGGTCCAGAGCCCTACGTAGCCGGATACAGTCTCCGGGGCGCTGAAGCGGATACAGGTCTCGCCGTCGACGGATCCGCGGATCTCTTTTCCGGCCACCGCGACTTCGAGCCTCAGCCATCGGTCCACGGGGACCTCCCAAGGGCTGCGCTGCAGAAAATCGCGCCGATTGTTGACAAACTCGAGAAGCTGGAATTCCCCGGCCGCGGCGTCCAGAGCCAGGACCAGACTGTTGCCCACGTTGGTCAGACCGAAGGCCAGGCCTGCGGCTAGATCGACGCACCCGGAGCGCAGGCGCACCTCAACGCGGATTTGTCCGTCACCCATGCGGCTTTCCCTCTTGACCGCCACCGGGTAGTAATGCCGGGCGTGCCGGTTTTCCAGGAATCCGCGGTAGCGGCCGCCCAGGACACGGTCCAGGGTGTTGTGCAGGGCGCACGAGACCGTTCCGGCCATATCCGAACCGTCCTGGACGGTCACCGGCCCGCCGTCGAATTCGGCTTGAGACCATTCTCCCACCGATGCGTAGAATCCGGGCAGCCGCTCCTCGGAACGGTTGAGAAAATCGTAGTGGCCCTTGAAAAAGCGATCGACCAGCCGATCGACCTCCGCCCGGCTGGGGATCGCCAGGTCCAGAAGGCGGGTGCTGGCAAGAAGCCGGCCGGTTTGATCGAGGACTTCTTCGGTGGTCTGCGCATCTACCCCCTTCAGCGAGGCCCGCAGCAGGTCCCCGTGGACGGCCGCGGTGTAGCCCAGTTGCTCCAGCACCTGCCCCAAAAAAGCGATGCGCAGGGCCTTTCCCTCCCCGGTACCGGCTCCGCCGGCAAACTGCAAAGCAATGGTGTTGGCCGCCGGATCGTCCGAGGCCAGAGCCTCCAGGTTCGCGTAGTGGTAGCCGAACTTCGCACTCAGGTTAAGATAGTCCTCCGTGCCCAGGGCGTAGGAATCGATGCCGGGCCGGGCTCGATTTTCCGGCCCCATGCTGCCGGCCATCAGCGCCATGAAATTGCGTGCACTGAAGTCCACCGCCCCGGACCAGGTGATCCCCGGGTGGCTCAGCCCCCGCCAGAGGGCCGCCATCGGCCGGGAGCGGACATGTTCCGGCAAAATCTCGTCGCAGTCGGTCAGACCCGGCGCAAGCCCGCCTCCCAGGTCGATGAAATGCAGCGCCAGGGGAATGTTGGCGCTCATCTTACGGGAAACCACCGAACCGTCGGCCAGTTCAGAGAGGTTGAACATCTCCGCCACGGCCTTTTCATGGGCAAAACGGATCACGTCATGGAGGGTGCGGCACCCTTGGGGCGAAAATTCGGGGGCCTCCGGATCGGTGAGGTTCAGCGGCGAAATGGTCTCCAGGATTTTGCGCAGTGCATCCCCGATCGGGCCGGGGGCCTCGTCGCCGCCTTTCGCCGGCAGCTTGCGGTCCAGCTCCGGCACCCGGCCGAGGTAGACCTCGCCGGCATCGGCCAGCAGGGTGATCTCCTGTCCCGCCTGAATCTTCGCGGTGGCCTCCCGGGTGCCCACCAGGGCCGGCACATTGAATTCCCGGGCCACCGATGCCAGGTGGCTGGCAGCACCGCCAAAATCGGTGATCAACCCGCGCACCCGGCCCATGTGCCGCGCCAGGTCCGGGGCGGCGGTGCGCGCGATCAGGATGGCGTCCGAAGCTTTCCGGAGGGTCGAATGGTCATCGGCCGAAACCGCCGTTCCCGACACCATCCCGGGCGAGGCGGTCTGACCGCCGGTCAGCACCTGTTTCAATCCGGAAAGGTCCGGGGTGTTCGGTTTTTCGTCCTCTTGGGCAATTCCCAGAGGCCGGGTCTGGAGAATCGTCAGGGCACCGTCGGCATCCTCGGCCCATTCGATGTCCTGGGGGGCGCCAAAGTGCTCCTCGATCCGCAGGCCCGATGCGGCCAAAGATGCCGCGGCGGATTCGGCGATGGCCGGACCTGATTTTTTCCCGGCGTCATCCGTGTTTTGGGCGTGAATCCGCCGATCGACGATCTTCAACGAGGTTCGATCGACCCAAAAAACATCGGGGGAAACAGCCCCGCTCACCACCTGTTCGCCCGGCCCGCGGGCCGCGTCGATTCGCGCCTGGCCGGCCGCTGGGCGGGAAGAATCCACCGTGTAGAGGACCCCGCTGGATCGGGGCCGGACCATCACCACTGCCGCCACCGCCATGGGGGTTGCCGCATCGGTCAACCCGTAGCGAAGCCGGTAGAGGATGGCCCGCAAGGTGTACTTGCTGGCCGCCACTTTTTTGTAGGCCTCGGCAACCCCTTGGGCATCTACCGGAAGCACGCTGGTATACTGGCCGGCAAACGATGCCTCGGTATCTTCGCCCACGGCGCTGCTGCGCACGGCCAGCTCAAGGGGTTTTTCGTGGCGGGCGGCAAGATCCTGAAGCGCTTCGGCCAGGGCATCGGTCAAGTCGCCCGGCAGGGGGGCTTGAAGGATCGCTTCGCGGATTCGCCGGCAGTCATGCTCGATTTGCTCGCGATCCGGATCGAATTCGGCCAGCACGGACTCGATATGGCCAAACAGTCCATTTTCGCGCAGGAACCGGTCGAAGGCCGCCGTGGTGACGACAAACCCGTCCGGGGCCGGCATGGAAAGTTCGTTTCGCACCCGCGCCAGGTTGACCGCCTTGGCTCCGGCCAGTAAGATCCGGTCGGCCCCGAGCTTGGAGAACGGCAGGATCAGCGGCCCTTCGATGGCTGGGCGGTCCTCCTCGATCAGGGGAGCCATGGACTGGGAGATCTCGTCTAAGACCGGGAACAGGGCCTGGTAGCGATCGTTGGCCAGGCGGCTCAGGGACTCGGCCAGACCGCGCACTTCTTCAAGAAGTTGGCCGGTGCGGCGCCGGATCGAAGCCAGGGTCGCCAAACCGCCCCCCCGGCCGAGCAATTCCAGTTCGGCGAGCATCTCCAGGGCCCGGTGGTTGTGCCCCAAAAACGCTTCGTAATGGCGGTAGCGCCGGGCCGCGGGGCCCTTGGGATCGGCCAGCAGGCGGCAGGAATCGTTCGTGTCGGACATGTTCTTTTCTCCTTCGACCCGGCCGGGCGTTGCCCGTGGCCGGAAGGATACGGTCTCCGGACCGCAGGCGGCGGCCCCGCGTTTTTCCCATTAGCGGTCACGCTCAAAGAGCCTTGGGTTGCTCTCGATGAAGGCCTGAATCCAGCGTTCGAGAAACGATTGGCTGCCGGCAGTTTTCAGATGTCCGTAGCCTAGCGAGGCAATGACAAGGGCACCCACGGTATTTACGATCAAATCCCACATGGTATCGGTCAAACCGGAGGGATCGCCGCGCATCTCCTTTTGCATGTTCATGCCGAAAAAGGTGTCCATACCGTATTCGAAAATCTCCCACAGCGCACCGATCCCGATCGCAAAGAGAAAGGCAAAAAAGGCTACGAAAATAGGGGTCATGTGAAGATCGATGTTCTCTGTTTCATTGAGCACATACACCAGTAAAAACCCCACGATCCCCAGCAAAAAGCCCGAGCTGGTGTGTAGGGCGATGTCCCACCACCAAAAACGGGTGTAGTACCCGCGCACTTCTCCCAGGAACAACGCCGCAAAGACAAAGGCAATGGCAAGAAGCTCGAATTCCGATGGGGTATGAACGCGGATGCTTTTTGCCATGATCAGAGGAACCAAGGTGATCACGATGATCCCCACCGTGGCCCCGGCGGTAAGCCACTGCTGGTTCCAGACGGCGACCACGGCTTCAATCAGCAAAATAACCTTGAGCGCCAGGCTTAACCGGCGGTGAATCGACTTTGCTCTCATTTAAATCACCCGTCGGAGAATCTTGAATCTGGAATTTTGAATCCCGCCGCGGCTCTGATGCGGGAGAATCCAGTCCCACCGTCCTTTGCTTTCTCAGGATTTTTTGCTCTTCAACAAAGCCGCCAGGTCGGCAAAAGGCTTATTGTCGGAAGCCGCCGCCTCCCCGCCCGCCGGCGCGTCTCCGTCATACCAGTCTGCGACCTGGTCCCGGGAATGCTCGTTGTCGTGGCAGTAAATGCACAAAAGCTCCCAGTTGCTGCCGTCCGGCGGGTTGTTGTCATGGTTGTGATCCTTGTGATGGACCGTCAGTTCACGGACTTTTTTGCCTGAAAACTCTCGTCCGCAGCGGGCGCAGATCCACGGAAACATCTTCAGGGCCCGGCTTCGATACGTTTTTTCCTGGCGCTCCCTTTCGCGCCGGGCCTCTGCGATGACATGGTCGAGCCTGCCTAAACCTTTTGGCTTCTTCTCCGATGGCATGGGGTCTCTCCATTAATTGGGAAAAAATCCGGTGTAATCGGCATGCCGCACCGGTGGCGCCAAGGCCCGGAGCGCGGTCCGATTTTACTTTCAACCGATAATTGTGCGATATCCACCGCCATGATAGCATCGTATTGGACATGCACTGCGGCAAGGGGTGGATTCCCGGTGTTTTGAGCTGCTGTTCGCTTACTGTAACAACCGCCTGGATCGCGTTCAACAGGCTCGATATCAGCGCGTCACAGCATCATCCTGTTTCACCATAAAGAAAAGGAAAAGCATGAAGCAAATCCAAAAAATTGCCATAATCGGTGCAGGCGCCCTGGGCGGAATGTACGCGGCCCGCTTTTTTGACAGCGACCCGGAATCGGTTTTTCTGGTGGCCGGCGGGGACAGAAAGCGCCGTCTGGAAACTGAGGGATTTTATCTCAACGACCGGCATTACCTCGTTTCGACGGCCGAACCGGCAGGGCACGAGGCGCCGGCGGATCTTATCCTGGTCGGGGTCAAATACGACCAGCTCGATCAGGCCGTAGGGGACATGGCCCGGTTCGTGGGGTCCGGCACCCATATCCTGTCGGTCATGAACGGGATCGACAGCGAGGAACGGATCGCCGCCGCCTACGGATGGGAGCGCACCCTGTATTGCGCGGCTCTCGGCATGGACCCGCTCCGGGAAAACAATCGGATCCGGGTGCACCGGGAGGGGAGCCTTCTCTTCGGCGAGGCCGAAAACAAGGGGCCGTCGGGCCGTCTTGCACCGATCTGCGCACTGTTCGACCGGTGCGGCATCGCCTGGGAAATTCCCGATGACATGATCCGGACGCTGTGGTGGAAGTACATGATCAACATCGGGATCAACCAGTGCTCGGCGGTCTGCAGCGCCCCCTTCGGCCTGTTTCAGGGCTCCGAAGAAGCCCGCACGCTCATGGATTCGGCCATGGCCGAAACCATTGCCGTGGCCCGGGCCAAGGGAATCGACCTGACCGAGGCAGACATCGGCCAATGGCACAAGGTGATGGCCGGGCTTTCCCCGGAGGGAAAAACCTCCATGCTCCAGGATCTCGACGCCGGCCGCAGAACCGAGGTCGACATGTTCGCCGGCACGCTCGTTGCCATGGCAGAGGATCTTGGCATCGACGCGCCGGTCAACCGCACCCTGCTCCGGATTATCCGCGTGTTGGAGGAGAAGACCAATCCCGGATAGCGGCCGTCTTTTCCCCGCCCAAAGGCTGTTGGGTTTCCTTCCGGCGTTCATCAGTCCGCCGCTTCGATCCGTTCTTTCTGGCGGTTCACCTTTTCGTCCCAGGATGGATCCTCCCCGGAAAGATAGATGCCGGCCAGCCGGTTGAATTCCCGGGCCTGGCCGACGTCCCCCTTCATGAGCCACGCCTCTGCCAGAAAATAAAAATTCCGGCCGTTGTTCGGGTCGAGGTTCACGGCCCGCTCCAGAATCCGGATGGCCTGATCCGGCTGGCGGGCGTCGAGGCGTTGACGGGCCTGGTCGGTAAGCCTCAGTGCAGCCAGGGCCCGGGGGTCTGGTTCGGCGGGCGTTTGCCCCTCGTCGGCCCCCGGCGGGGGGGGGTCGGTTTTCGGAGCCGGCTGCAAAGCCGGACCCGCCGAAGGTTCCCCGGCCGGTTCAGAAGGACTGTCCACCACGATGACCTTAGGCGCACAGCCGCCGAATACGAGGCCGATCGTCACGAGCACCGCCAGCATCGATCTACTGTTCCTTGAAAAAATCCTCCACATGATTCCAGACTCTCCTGAATGAATTCATGGCATCGTGCTGCCGGCAGAATTCCGTCGGCGCATGATCCGCCAGAAAGTGCTCTTTCAACGGGTTCGGACAAAGGGGAACGGCCAGTTGGCCGGTTTGCGCACACACCGTTTTTTCCATGACGCCGGGCGGGGTTCGGAACCAGTTGCCGGAAAGGTGCTGCGGGATGTGCTTCATCAGATCGGCCCAGATCGGCAGGGCGGCCGAAGCCCCGGTGCCGTTTATAGAGGCGCCGTCGTCGAAACCGATCCAGACCAGGGCAAGAAGATCCGGCGTGTAGCCAATGAACCACGCGTCCCGGGAGTTGTCCGTGGTCCCCGTCTTTCCGGCGATGGGCTGCGCCAGGCCAAGCCCCTGGATGGACCGCGCCGTTCCTTCGGTCACCACGCTGCGGAGCAGGGAGCTCATGATGAACGCTTTTTCCGGGGTGGTGACCCGTTTGACGCTCATGTGTCTGCGGTCAAGAACGTTGCCCTTCTCATCGAACACGTCCTTGATGGAAAGGGGGTGGGGCAGCATCCCGTCTGCGGCAAAGGCACAGTAGGCGCGGGCCAACTCCAGGGGGATGAGCTCCATGGTCCCCAGGGCGATGGACGGGACCGGCTTTAAGGGGGTCGTAAACCCGAAGTCCGATGCGCTGCGGATGACCTCCTCCACGCCGATCTTCATGGCCAGGTCCACGGTGGCCACATTGAGAGAGGCGGCCAGGGCCGTTCTCAGGCTGACCTCTTCTTCGGTCAGGGAAGAGGCGTTTCGCGGCTCCCATTGTTCTCCGTCCACCATGTAGGTTGTCGGGACGTTGGAAAGCCGCGAGGCGGGGGTAAAGCCGTGATCCAGCCCTGCAAGAAACACAAAGGGTTTGAAGGCGCTTCCCGGCTGCCGCTTGGCCTGGGTGGTCCGGTTGAACTGGCTGGCGGCATAGTTTCGACCTCCGACCATGGCCAGGATGTATCCGGTCTTGGGCTGCATCACCAAAACGGCCCCCTGGAGCTTTTGGCCCGGCTCTTCGCGGTGAAGCGCGGGATTGGCCTCCTCCAGCCGTTTCAGCCCCCGCAAAAGCGCTCTTTCTGCGGCCTGCTGCACCTCGGTGTCCAAGGTGGTGAAGATCGAAATTCCCAGCCGGGAGAGGTCCTCGGGAGAATAGAGCGCCTGCATCTGCCGGGAAAGGTCGTCGATGAAGTAGGGGGCCTTTTCCCCGTAGGTTTGGAATCCGACCGGTTCGACGGGATTTCTGACGGCGCTTTGAAACTTTTCCGCAGAAAGCCAGCCCTGGGCCGCCATCGACGCCAGGACCTGGTCCCGGCGAGACCGGCACCGCTCCTTGTCGACATAGGGCGAATACAGGTTCGGCGCCCGGACAAGGCCCGCGATCAGCGCCCCTTCGTCGGCAAGGAGATCTTCCACCGATTTTCCAAAATAAAAATGGGCGGCCTCGCCGAGCCCGTTGACGGCAACCGATCCCTTCTGGCCCAGATAGATCTCGTTGAAATACATCTCCAGGATCTCGTCTTTTTCGAACATGACCTCCATGATGACGGCCATGAGCATTTCCTTGAGCTTCCGGGTAAGGGTCCTTTCCGGGGTCAGAAAATAATTTTTGGCCAGCTGCTGGGTGATGGTGGACCCGCCCTGGCGCACGTCCCGGTATCGAAGGTTCACATACAGGGCCCGGACGATGCCCCGGGGATCAAGGCCGCGGTGGTGGTAGAAGCGGACGTCTTCGGCGGCCAGAAAGGCCCGCTTGACATGTTCCGGGACCTGGGAAATGGAAATGAGCCGCCGCTGCTCTCTTTCCGGACCGAAGAAAAGCATCAGCTCCTCGGGCGCCAGCTCCAGAAGGTAGAGCGGCTCGCCGCTGATCAGGCGAGAGATGGACGAGATGGCCCCTTGTTTTACGTCGATCCTGACGGGAAACCCCTGTCTTTTCATGGCGGGGAGCTGAACGTCCTTTAAAAAGAGTTCGACGGTTTCATCTGTTACCCGCATCTCCCCTCTTTGCCGGGGGCGCAGGTCGGTCCGGCGGTATCCGAGGCGGGTCAGCTTTTCGATGAGCAGGGGCAAATCGATCCGTTCTCCGGGGTAGAGCAGCATGGCGTCTGAATACACCCGGGAAGGAACGCTCCATTTCCTTCCTGAAAAGCGCTTGTCGATGTCCTTGGAAAGAAAATAGCCGTAGCCGGCGATCGCCAAAAGGACCGCCAGCAAAAGCGCAGCGGCCCCTTTGACGACGGCAAACAGGAGGGACCGTTTTTTGCCCCTCTGCTTTGGATGTTCTTTTGCCACCTTTTTTCCTTCAGGCCCCTGATTTATCCGGCGGTTTTTAAAAGAGCGGGCATTTTACGGAAACGGGCCGGTCGTGTCAAAC
Source organism: uncultured Desulfobacterales bacterium (assembly GCA_965602445.1). Lineage (GTDB taxonomy): Bacteria > Desulfobacterota > Desulfobacteria > Desulfobacterales > CAFBRK01 > JAIPEL01. The sequence continues at coordinate 16,195 of CBFCZJ010000036.1, forward strand.
GACAGCCCCCGTCAGCCGGCCGCGTCGAGATTCAAGGTTGATGGTCTCGTAAAAAGGGCGAATATTCTTCTTTCCGTCATTCCCGCGAAAGCGGGAATCCAGTGTTTTCTATTACTTATGAAAACCGAATAGAGCCCGACGAAGGTTTCGGGTACTTTTTACGATTGCATCAAGGTTCCAAGTTCAAGATTCACCGGAAGGATTCGATTTCAGTTTATATCCAAAAAAAAGGTTGGTACATATTTTATGGGGGGTTTTCCCCACAATCGGGAAAAATACGAAGTCCAACGTGCGAAGTTTACCCCATCGGCAAAAGGAGGAAAGCATGCAGCGAAACGATGGCGGTTGGAGCCCCTATCTGGCCGGGGCGCTCAGCGGCGTGGTGGGGATTTTTTCCGTGCTTTTCGCCGGAAAATACTTCGGGGCGTCCACCTCGTTTGTGCGCACCGCGGGGTTGATCGAACAGCTCTTCGGTCCCGAGCGGGTGGCGCAGATGGACTATTTTATCAAAACTGCGCCCCGGATCGACTGGCAGTGGATGTTCGTCGTCGGTATTTTCTTGGGGGCGATGGTTTCGGCGGTCACCTCCGGATCGTTCAAGCTGCAGGCCGTGCCCGACATGTGGGCGGAGCGCTTCGGCGCCCGAAGCACCGCCAGGCGCGCCGTGGTTGCCTTCGTGGGAGGGGTGGTGGCCATGTTCGGGGCCCGGCTGGCCGGGGGGTGACCCAGCGGACACGGGCTGAGCGGTTCGCTCCAGCTGGCTGTCAGCGGTTTCATTGCACTGGTGTTTTTCTTTATCGGCGGAATCATCGTCGCCCGTCTGGTTTACGGGGGAGGTGAATCATGAAGCTGCTCGTCTACGGATTGGTGACCGGGCTGTTGTTCGGTTTTTTTCTGCAAAAGGGACGGGTGCTGCGCTACGACAAGCAGCTTGGCGCCCTGCGCCTGAAAGACATGACCATCGTCAAATTCATGCTCTCCAGCGTCATCGTGGGCATGGTGGGGATCTACCTGCTGAACGACCTGGAACTGGTCAAACTGTCCATCAAAGCCACCGTGTTGGGTCCGGTCATTATCGGGGCCCTGGTCTTCGGACTCGGCTGGGGTCTTTTGGGGTACTGCCCGGGGACCTCCATGGGCGCCCTCGGCGAGGGGCGGTGGGACTCTCTGTGGGGCATTTTAGGCATGATCGTCGGGGCGGGGCTGTTTGCCGAGGTTTATCCCGGTCTGAAAAAGACGGTCTACACCTGGGGCGACCTGGGAAAAATCACCGTCCCCCAGGTGCTGGGGGTGAGCCACTGGGTGATCATCCCGCTGTTTATCATCGGGGCGGTGCTGCTGTTTCGGTGGTTTGAAAAAAAGGGGCTGTAGGGAACAAAAACCCATTCGCCGACCCGGGCAACAATGGAGGGCCCTGGCACAACGAAGCGGTGAATCAGGCCGGTTCGCTTCCCGTTCCCGGGTTCTGCCGATCTGCCGTGCAGACGAACTCAACCAGGTCGGGGAAAAATCGGAGAAAGTCGGCTTCGAGCTGGTCATAGTGACGCTCGACTTCGCCGATTGCCCCCTTAAACCGCTCGCCTTGGGTCAGACGACCGGCGATCCGGTCCAGGGTGACGCCCACCCGGTCCAGATGCAGGTAGCTGCCGAGCCAGTCTTCTTCGATCATCATGGGCAAAATGCGATCGAGACGAGCAGGAAGAATGCCCCGGTGTCGAAGCAGCAGGTCGTATGCGTCTTGGATGAACAAGGTCCGGTCCCTGCGGCTGAACCGGTGCCAGTGCCGGGAGAGAAAATGATCGCAGCACACGTCCACGATGACCCCGGAAAACCGGCGGCGCTTTTGGCTGAATCTGGCCCGGCTCCGGCCGGTTACCGGGTGGTCGTCGGTATACCGGTCGATTCTCCGGTGCAGCAGGATCCCTTCACAAACCCCGGCATCGAAGCGGCCGGCCGGATCGCCCTTGACAAAGTCGCCGAGCAGATTGCCGAGCAGCGCGTTTTCGCCGTCACCGGCCAGAAATAGATGGGCAAGATAGTTCATA
>CBFCZJ010000037.1:0-18079 GCA_965602445.1 uncultured Desulfobacterales bacterium
GGCGCGCGAAGGTTCCCTCAGGCTGATTGGAAACCAGCCGTGGAGTGTAAAGGCACAAGGGAGCTTGACTGCGAGAGAGACATTTCGAGCAGGTACGAAAGTAGGTCTTAGTGATCCGGCGGTCCCGTGTGGAAGGGCCGTCGCTCATCGGATAAAAGGTACGCCGGGGATAACAGGCTTATCGCCCCCAAGAGTTCACATCGACGGGGCGGTTTGGCACCTCGATGTCGGCTCATCACATCCTGGGGCTGGAGCAGGTCCCAAGGGTTCGGCTGTTCGCCGATTAAAGTGGTACGTGAGCTGGGTTTAAAACGTCGTGAGACAGTTTGGTCCCTATCTTTCGCGGGCGCAGGAGATTTGAGAGGCTCTGTCCCTAGTACGAGAGGACCGGGATGGACGAACCAATGGTGTTCCAGTTGTCGCGCCAGCGGCATTGCTGGGTAGCTAAGTTCGGAATGGATAACCGCTGAAAGCATCTAAGCGGGAAGCCAACCCCAAGATTAGATCTCCCTTCCTTTATGGAACTGAAGACCCCTCGAAGACGACGAGGTTGATAGGCCAGAGGTGTACGCACAGCAATGTGTTCAGCCGACTGGTACTAATCGGTCGTGAGGCTTGGCCACTCCTTTTCATCTGAACATCCTGAATGCTTGGTTCTGTCGATATCCAAATTAATAAAGTGTTTCGTGTTTCGTATTCGGTGTTTAGAAAAACAAGAAAACGCTGCTAACCGGCAAAACACCAAACACCAAACACCAATTATCTGTATTTATGCTTTTTCGGCGGCGATAGCGAAGGGGAAACACCCGTTCCCATCCCGAACACGGAAGTTAAGCCCTTCAGCGCCGATGGTACTGCACGGGAAGCTGTGTGGGAGAGTAGGACGCCGCCGAGAATCTTTCAAAAGCCCGCACCCTGCAACGAACGCAGGGTGCGGGCTTTTTTTGTTTGAAAACAAACCAGAAAATGTATTAAACAATTTAATAACATGAAATAACAATGAAAATTTTTTAATAAGCAAAGCAGATGGGTCATTGTCGGTGTGGCCCGGCCGGAGCGATGCCAAGAAATGATTCGATTTGACCTTCGCACCAAAATTGCCGCCACGCTTTGTGTGTTGATTCTTGTGGCGATGCTCCTGATCGACTTTGTTTTCACCGTGGCGCTTCAAAAAGAGTTGGTGCAGAAAGAGGCGTCCAGGGCGAAGTCTGCGCTCGGCAAAATGACGGAAACTTTCCAGGAATTGCCATATTCCCGTTGGGGGGATGCTCTTGTCCGCTTTCGGGATGCTTCAGGAGCGACAGCGGTCGCCCTGTTGGATGCCGGCAATCGGCAGGCGTCCTCTGGAACCCTTCCTGGTGTCGATCTGCTTCAGATGGCGAAGGCGGCTTTGAAAAATAGGCGTTCCGAAGTCCGATATACAGGAAATACATGGGGCGTTTTCTGGAAACAGCCGCGGTATGTTTTGGTATCTGCCCCTATTGCCGAGGGGCAGGCTCCGGCCGGCGGCGCCGCCATGGCCGTTTCTCTTGAAGGCGTATACAGCAGCCTGAGGCAGACCCAGAAAATCGTCTTCATCTATCTGCTGATCAACGGCACGCTCCTGACGTTGATCGGGTTGTTTCGAATTTCTAAAGTAGCCGTCAAACCGATTTTCGGGTTGCTCAAACGAGCCGAGTCTTATCGAAACGATGACGCCACCGATTTTATCTTCGAACAGCGGGGAGAGAATGAATTTAACCGCCTTTCCAGGGCGTTGAATCGAATGCTTCAGCGTATTTCCGAGGACCGCGAAACGCTGCGGGAAACGGTCCGTTCTTTGAAGAGATCCAACTTCGACCTCAAGAAAGCGCAAAACGACATCATTCAGGCTGAAAAGCTTGCCTCGGTCGGAAGGCTTTCCTCTGGAATCGCCCATGAAATCGGCAATCCGATCGGAATCGTCCTGGGCTATCTCGAACTGCTTCGACAGCCGAAACTTTCCGAAGCAGAAAGGATGGAATACATCCAGCGCGCCCAGGACGAAATCAACCGGATCAGCACCATTTTGAGACAGCTTCTCGATTTTTCCAGATCATCGAAGGAAGATAAGCGGATTGTCTCGGTGCACAGTGTGATTACCGACATCATGGAAATTGTTCGCGTCCAGCCGCTCATGGCCCATATTGCGCTGGATCTTCAACTCAAGGCCACGGGTGACCAGGTCACGGCTGATCCGGATCAACTTCGCCAGGTGTTTTTAAACCTGATCATCAACGCAGCCGACGCCATCGGCGCTGGCGCTGCCGCTGAAAATGGCCGGCTGACGGTGGCCAGCGAGAACGTTCATGACGCACCAGGAAACAAAGGCCCGGAATCGATCCTGAAACTGAGGTTTGCCGACAATGGACCGGGGATTTCAAAAGAGGACATCGCAAATATCTTCGATCCCTTTTTCACCACCAAGGATCCCGGCAAAGGCACTGGCCTGGGACTTTCCGTCTGTTTTATGATCATCGAAAAAATAGGGGGCCGGATTTTCGCCGAAAGTCGTGAAAACCAAGGGACCGAGGTCACGATCTTTCTTCCGCTGGCTTCTGGAGAATCGCCGTGAGTCCATCACCTTCCAATACCGGAACACCCAAGCGGCTGCTGATCATAGACGATGAGGCCAATATGCGTCACATGTTGGCCACCCTTCTTCAAAAATCAGGATATCAGGTCGATACGGCCTCCGACGGCACAGAGGCGGTAAACCTGGTTGATCAGACGCTGTACGATTTCATCCTCTGCGACCTGAAAATGCCGGGCATGGGGGGGATGGAATTCATCGACTTGGCGCGGGACAAACTTTGGGAATCGACCGTGATTATGATGTCTGCTTTCGGAACCCTGGACACCGCAGTAGAAGCGATGAAAAAGGGGGCATACGACTTTATTTCCAAACCGTTTAAACCGGATGAAGTTTTGCTGACCCTGAAAAAAGCCGAAGAACGCGAAAGTCTGAAAAGGGAAAACCGATGGCTGAAGGAAAGAATACGCAAGATTCAAGAAAGTTACAGTTTTGGTACCATGGTTGGGCGAAGCCCGGTCATTCAGGCGGTTTTCCGGCTTGCTGAAAAAGTGGCGCTTTATGACACCACCGTTTTGATTACCGGTGAGAGCGGAACCGGCAAAGAACTGATCGCCCGGGCAATACATGCCAAAGGCGATCGATCCGGCAATGCCCTGGTCCCCGTCAACTGCGGAGGAATCCCTGAGAATCTTCTGGAAAGTGAACTTTTCGGATATAAGCGGGGCGCCTTTACCGGTGCCGATCGAGACAAAAAGGGCCTTTTTGAGGCGGCAAACGGGGGCACCATTTTTTTGGACGAAATCGGAGAGCTTCCGTTGTCGCTCCAGGTAAAGCTGCTTCGGGTACTGCAGGAGGACGAAATCCGTCGGGTTGGAGACGCCGCCACGCGCAAGATCGATGTCAGGGTGATTGCCGCAACGGCCCGGGAGCTGGAAAAAGCGGTGGCCGAAGGCGTGTTTCGTGAGGACCTGTATTACCGGTTGAACGTGGTGCAGATTCGAGTCCCCCCGCTGCGGGAATGGCCTGAAGACATCGCCCTGCTTTGCCGGCACTTCATCAACTTGTTCAATGAAAAATTCGGTAAGGAAATCAAAGGGATTTCAACCGCAGCGCTGGATGTCCTCCAACGCCACCACTGGCCTGGCAATATCCGGGAATTGGAAAATGTCATCGAAAGGTCCGTTGTCTTATCCGACGATCCGGTGTTGATGCCGGAACATTTTCCTCCTGAGCTGGGACGGTCACGACCGGAGATGGGGATCGAGTCTTTCTTCGATGGATATTCCCTCAAGGAAGCCCAGAGAACCTTTGAGCACCACCTGATCGTCAAGGCTCTTAAGGAAACCGGCGGCAATCGAACGCAGGCCGCAAAGCTCCTGGAAATCAGCCATCCCAGTTTGTTGAGCAAGATGAAGCTGTATGGGATTGATCTTTGAAATGCCTAAAATGACTAAAATGCCTAAAATTGAAAACCCCAAGGAAAGCTCGGGGTCCATTTTAGGCATTTTAGGCATTTCAAATTTTAGGCATTTTTCTACATGGCCCACCGGAGCAGCACGCTGCCCCAGGTAAAGCCGGCGCCGAAAGCGGCCATGATGATCCAGTCGTTTTTTTTCATCCGGCGGTTTTCCCAGGCTTCCGAAAGGGCCAAGGGAATGGTGGCTGCCGTTGTATTGCCGTATTTTTCGATGTTGACGACGACCTGGTCTTGGTTGAGGCCGATTTTTCTGGCGACGGCATCGATGATGCGGTAGTTGGCCTGGTGGGGAACGAAAAGACGGATATCGCTGTCGGTGAGTCCGTTTTTTTTGATGATCCGGCTCGTTGTTTCTGCCATGCCGTTGACGGCGGCTTTAAAGACCGTGCGCCCGTCCTGGTAGATGTAGTGAAGCTTGTCGTTGACCGTGGCCAGAGTGGCCGGTTTGAGGCTGCCGCCGCCGGTCATGTAAAGGGAGTTTTCGCCGTTTCCATCCAAGTGAATAATAAAATCCTGAACCCCTTCATTGGTGTCCGGCGATGGCTCCATAACCACTGCTCCTGCCCCGTCTCCGAAAAGAATGCAGGTATTGCGGTCCTCGTAATCGACGATGGAGCTCATTTTGTCTGCGCCGACGACCAGTATTTTTTGATGCCTTCCAGATTCAATGAACTGTGCCGCGGTGGTAAATGCGCATAAGAATCCGGTGCAGCCGCCGTTGATGTCATATCCCCAGCAATTGGAGGCGCCGAGCTTTTTCTGTACCATGGCGGCCATGCTTGGTACGATCTGATCCGGAGTGACGGTGGCCGTGAGGATCATATCGAGTTCGTCGGGCGAGACGCCGGCCTGTGACAGCGCTGCCTGAGCCGCCGGAACCGCCATTTCAGAGGTTCCTTTTTCTGTTTCCAGGATTCTGCGCTCCCGGATGCCGGTGCGGGTAATGATCCATTCATCGTTGGTATCGACCATCTTTTCCAGATCGGCGTTGGTCAGCTTCTTTTCAGGCACGTGGTGCCCGACGCCGGTAATGATTGCGCGCATAGGATTTTCCTCCGAGCTTTTTGTCGCAGCCTCGATGCGCCGATCTCAGACCGGCGCACAAGGACGGTTATTTAGCACACCTCCCCCCTGCTGGCAATGATTTAGGAGATCGAAGATGGACAGAAAAGACGGCATCGAAAAAATTCTCGTGGATGTCTATGGTATGGAGCAGGGCAGGGCCGCCGCAAGCCGAATTGTGACGTTGCTCGACCGGTTTCCGGTCCGTATGTCAGGCGGTGAAGCGCTTTTCACGGAAAAGGACGTGGTGCTGATCACATACGCGGACACCTTGCAGGAGCCCGGCCGATCACCCCTGAGTACGCTGGCCCGCTTTGCCGCGGCATGGTTTGATGAGGTGTTTTCCGCGATCCATATCCTGCCCTTTTATCCATGGTCCTCCGACGACGGCTTTTCTGTGGTCGATTTTTTTTCCGTCGATCCGAAACTGGGGCAATGGGCCGATCTCCGGGAATTGGGCAGACGCTTCTCGCTGATGTTCGATTTCGTTCTGAACCACGTTTCTTCCAAGAGCCAATGGTTCCTCAACTATCTGAATGAGCTTCCCGGCGATAGGGACCTTGCCATCGAGGTTGATCCGGGAACCGATCTTTCCGCCGTGACCCGTCCCCGAACGCTGCCGCTGCTGACTCCCTTTACCAAGGTTTCCGGCCGGACGGTCCACGTCTGGACCACCTTCAGCGAGGACCAGATCGACCTGAACTACAAAAGCCTGGATGTCCTTGAGCGCATGGTCGAAGTGCTTTTATTTTATGTCCGCCAGGGGGCGAAAATGATCCGCATGGACGCCGTGGCCTACCTCTGGAAGGAGATCGGTACGTCCTGCATCCACCTGCCCGAAACCCATGCCATGGTCAAACTCTTTCGGAAGATTCTGGACTGGGTGGCCCCAGACACCCTGATCGTTACCGAAACCAACGTCCCCCATGCGGAAAACATCGCCTATTTCGGGGAAAACGGCGACGAGGCCCAGATGGTCTACAATTTTACCCTTCCCCCGCTTCTTTTCCATGCCATCGTCAAAAAAAACGCCGGCGCCCTTTCTGCCTGGAGCCGGGGGCTCGCCCTTCCCGATCGGCGAAACACCTTTTTCAATTTTACCGCCTCCCACGACGGCATCGGCGTACGCCCCTTGGAGGGGATTTTGCCGGATGCGGAAATCGCTTTGTTGGTCGACAGGGTGCTGGAAAACGGAGGCCGGATTTCTTATCGAACGAATCCCGACGGTTCAAAAAGTCCTTATGAATTGAACATTACATATGTGGACGCCATCAAGGTTCCCGGCCGGGACCCCTTGCATGCAAACCGATTTCTTGCCTCCCAGGCCGTGGCCCTGTCTCTGCCTGGGGTCCCGGGTGTGTATATTCAAAGCGTTCTCGGCATTCAAAATTGGATTGAGGGGGTTGCCAAAACCGGCATGGCCCGCAGCATCAACCGCAGAAAGCTGCTCATCGAAGAAATCGACCAGCGGCTTCAACATTCCGATGATATCGGAGCGAAGATTTTCTACCCCTATCTGGAGATGATCCGACTCCGGCGGAAGCAGCCCTCGTTTCATCCCAATGCGGACTTTTCGGTGCTTGAGCTTGATCATCGTGTTTTTGGGATTCGCAGGGAAGGCGGCGGACAGGCCGTGCTTGCGCTGGTCAACCTGAGCGACCAGCAGGTGGCGGTATCGCCTCCGGCGGGTCAAGGAGAACAGATGATCGATCTGTTTTCCAGCCATCGGATACCGGCCGGCGGGCAGATGACATTGGCGCCGTATCAGTACGCCTGGCTTCAGGTGTGCAGATAAGCCCCGGTTTTATGAATTGATTTACAGCATTATGTACCAATTTAAGGCTGCAAGCCTGGATGGAGGGGTATCTTCCCGGAAAACGGGCCGCCTGTTTCAGGGTTGGTTGATTTTATCGCGCAGTTTGCCCGAGCATTTGAACGTGACCACTTTTCGCTCTCTGAGCAGCAGGTCCTCTCCTGTTGCAGGATTTCTTCCCCGCCGCTTCTTTTTTCCCTTGACGCAGAATTTTCCGAAACCGGAGACCAGGACATCATCGCCGTTTTCCAGGGTTTGTTTGATGATGTCCAGCAGCGATTCAACCGTCTCCACCGCTTTTTTCTTGGTAAATCCAAGCTGGTGCACTTCTCCGACGATGTCGTTTTTCGTCAGTGCCATAAGACCTCCGGTTCAAAGAGTTGCTTCCGCGTTGAGCCCTTGTGGGATACCGCGCTTTACCCGCGCATTCTATTTCTCGGAACGATCGCTTCTCGAATTTTTCCCGGGGTCGTCCGCCTCGATTTTATTGAGAATTCGATCTACCCGCTGCATGATTTCATCGATTTCCGTTTTCAGCTTCTGTTCTTCCCTGTCCTGGATCGGCATGAGTCTCGCCCCCTTTTTAACTCGCCGTCAAAACCCCTTGGTTCGGCCGCGGGGCTTCTTCGAAAAAAGGAAAATCCATTGTAAGTGTCTAAAATATACGGGAATCTATGTTCTGTCAAGAATCTTCGGCCTGAAAATACCTAAAATTGATCGGTTTTTTGGATCAGCGCCCGGTTTTGCGCTGGGAAAGAACCGGGAGGGTTTCTTTGAGGGCAACGGCCAGATCTTTGATGCGAACGGGTTTGAGGAGCAGACGATCGATGCCGGCGTCCCGGGCGTTGGCGGCCAGATCCGGCGCCCCAAGCACCGTGCAGAGCATAATGGGGATCTGCTGCCGGGCATTTTTCATTTTTTGCACCATCGTCGCCACCGGAATGTCCGGCATGGATTGATCGGTGATCACCAGGTCAAACGCCTCCGGAGCCTGGAGAAACAGGTCCAGTGCCTGCCGTCCATTTTCTGCATATTCCACGTCGTAGCCGAGGCGGAGGATCATCCGGGCCCGCATTTCAAGCACTGCCGGATCGCTGTCGACCAGGAGAACTTTTCCGATGCCGGTCGGCAGCGGCGGTTCAGGTTTTGCCGTCAATCGAGTCGATTCATGGAGGGTCGGCAAAATCACCTGAACGAGGGTTCCTTTTCCAGGGCGGCTGTCCAGGGTCACCGTGCCGCCGTGGGCTCTTGCGATGGATTTGACGATCGCCAGCCCCAGACCCGTATGCCGCTCGGACGGTTTGGTTGAAAAAAATGGTTCGAACACATGTTGCAAGTGGTCTGCCTGGATGCCGGGCCCCGAATCCATCACGGTCAAGATGACATAACGGCCCGGGATCATCCCCGGGTGCCCCGAGAGCTCTTCGGCTTCCAGCGCGACATCGACCAGACTAACTTCAAGAACGCCGCCGCGTTCCGCCATGGCCTGCACGGCATTGCGGTAAAGGTGTGCCATCATCTGGCTCATTTCAGAAGGTTCGACGAAAACCATGTCCTGCTCGGTGGAGCAGTGATGCTCGACGCGAATGTTTTTCGGCAGCTCCTCATGCTGGAGTTTCTGCAGCGATTCGACGACGATGTCGTTTAATCGGATCGGTTTGCGCTTGTGGTCAGAGCGACGGCCGAAGCGGATAATTCTCATGACCAATTCCTGGGCGCGTCGGCAGGCGCTTTCGGCAACCTCCAGATTGTATCGTGCCGGATGTCCCACGTCGATCTCGGCTGCTGCCAACTCCACGTTTCCCATGATTTCCCATAGAATATTGCTGAAGTCGTCTGCGATGCCGCCAGCCAGTATGCCCATTGATTCGAGACGTTGGGCCTGCCGGATTTGAGATTCGATTCTTCGGATTTCGGAAAGGTCTTCTATGCAAATTGAGGCACCGACGGTTTGTCCCCGACTGTTGGTCACCGGATGGGTCGTAATCCTCAAATTCTGCCCGTCTCCGGGCTCTGCCGGCAGGGAGTGCCTTACACGGCCTGTTTTACCGCTCTCAAAGCACTGCCTTACCTGTTTGTCGATGCCTGTCAACGCTGGTGAAGCAAGATGGTTGAGAGATACGCCGGTCAGGGATTCCGGAGCGGGATGCCCCGTCAATTTTGCGGCTGTCGGATTGGCATATTCGATGATGAGCGAGTCGTCTACAAAAAGGACGCCCAGCGGCGCAGCGGCAAGCAGCTGTTTCAATAGCGCCGCTGTCAGGTGTCGGGTAAGCCGATGGTCTGATGCCTTTTTCAACGGTTCTGCCACGGTTGTAAAGCGAAGCTCTTATCAAATCACGACAGGGATTTCATTTCAAAAGCAACTGATTTAAGTAACTTATCTTATATGCGATGATTTTGTCAATCAGTTCCGGTGTCGAAGAGGAGAGGCGACCGGCCTGATTGACTTGGCGACGAAGGTGAGTTAGGTTTCGTTCTAAAAACGTTGCCGCGGTTTTAGAGCGATTCGCGGATCGCGTAAAAAAGTAAGGAAAACAAAAGGGGCCTTCCCACGTCACCGTGGAAGGCCCCTTGGCGTCTTGGGCGGTGATGGAGCCACCGCGCGGATTCGAACCGCGGACCTGCTGATTACGAATCAGCTGCTCTGCCAACTGAGCTACGGTGGCTGAAAGCAAGCCTTTGCCTACTGTGTTTATGGATCAAAATCAAGAAAAAAGTTGGATGCCGTCTCCAGCCGAACTCCCGGGGGAGAAGCCTTCCGGGCTGACCTTGGCGGGTCTGTCCGGCCCTGAGCGGGCCTATGCCGTAGACCGCATCTACCGGCAGCGGCCGGCAGCGATGCTGGTGGTGTTGCCGAGTGTAAGGGATGCGGAAACCTTCCTTGAGGATCTGCTTTTTTTCGGCGCTTCGGCGCCGCTGCCGGCGGGCCTCTTTCCCGGCTACAACCTGCTGCCGTTCAAAAGTCTTTCCTATCACAGCGAGACGGCAGCTCAGCGAATTCGTTCCCTTTATTCGATGGTGGAAAACGATCCGCCCCCGGTGATCGTGACGTCAGCCACTGCCGCCATGCAGCGGATACTTCCCAAGCAGGATCTATGCGGGTACGTCGATTTGATTCAGGCTGGTGAAGAGATCGATCGGGAGGATCTGATCCGTAGCCTGGTCAGCGGCGGATATGGCAGGACGGCCGTCGTCGAAGAGCCCGGCGATTTCTGTGTGCGCGGCGGCATCATAGACATCTTCAGCCCGATGTATTCGGAGCCGCTGCGTATCGAGCAGTTTGGCGATATGGTGGAATCCATCCGCTTTTTTTCGGCAGCCAGTCAGCGGAGCCTCAAATCGGTAGACGAAGCGGTGATTCTGCCTGCCCGAGAGGCGATTATCACAGAAGATCGTCTTGCCGAGGTCACCGCCGCCGTTCGGGCGCAGGCTGCCGCCCAGCAGTTGCCGGTCAGCCGGATTCGTCGCCTCGTGGATGAGATTCGAAAAGAGCGCACGTTTTCAGGCATCGAAGGTCTTCTTCCCCTGATTTATCCTGAACCCGCCACGATTTTCGACTACCTGCCCAAAGATTGCCTGGTCGTTCAGATTGAACCGGCAGATCTCCAATTGGCTGCAAAAAGGGCATATGCGCAGATCGAAGAAAATTTTGCCGCCGCTGTGGAAGAAGGACGTTTCTGCGTCGAGCCGGAAAGACTCTTTTTAAGCTGGTCCGGGCTGGAATCGTGCCTCGACCAGCAGCCCGGTATTACGCTCAAGGCCCTTGCCGTGGAAAAAGAGACGGAGGTTCGGCGCCGTCGGATCGATTTCGACGTCCGAGACAACGGTACCCTCCGCGAACAGATCCGGTCCCAGCGGGAAAAGGAACGACCGTTTGGCCCGTTGATTGAATGGATCGAAAACAGAAAAGAACAAGGACAGACGGCGGTGCTGGTCTGCCGGACGCCGACCCAGGCAGACAGGCTCAAGACGATTTTGGCTCCTTATGGCGTATCGCCGGGATGGCTCGATCACTTCCCCCAGAGGCCGATTTCCGGAGGCTCGTGCATTTTGACCGTGGGCCGGGTTTCAGGCGGCTTCATATGGGATGCAGCGCATTTGGCCGTCGTCACCGAGGACGAAATTTTCGGGCCCAGGCAGCGGCGGCGAAGGGTGCGGCAACCTTCCTCCATGCGCGAACAGATCGCCACCTTCGAGAACCTTCAGCAGGGAGACCTGGTGGTTCACGATGAACACGGCATTGGACGCTACGAAGGCCTTGTCAAACTGCAGGTCGACGGAATCAGCAACGATTTTTTGCTGCTGATCTATAAAGATGATGACAAGCTCTATCTGCCGGTGGACCGGATGGGCCAGGTTCAGAAATATCTCGGGGTGGAAGGGGTCGTTCCCGCTCTTGACCGGATGGGGGGAAAATCCTGGGCGCGGGTAAAACAGAGGATCAAAAAATCGACTGAAAAGATTGCCGGAGAACTGCTCCGCCTTTATGCAGCGAGAAAAGTTCAGCCGGGAGTTTCTTTTACTGTTGCCGGCGATATTCTCAGCGATTTTGAGTCCGGCTTTTCCTTTGAAGAGACGCCGGATCAGCTCAGGGCCATCGAGCAGGTGGCTGAAGACATGGCAGCCGAACATCCCATGGACCGGCTTATCTGCGGCGATGTAGGGTATGGTAAAACGGAGGTGGCCCTGAGGGCTTCTTTTCTGGCAGCGTTCAATGGGAAGCAGACAGCGGTGCTAGTTCCGACCACCGTCCTTGCCGAACAGCACTATCGCACCTTTCGACAACGATTCGACGGCTATCCGATCAAGATCGCCTGTCTGAACCGATTCCGTCAGGCTCGCACCCAGCGCAACATCGTCGAGGGTCTGAAAAACGGGACGATCGACATTGTTATCGGCACCCATCGGCTCCTGCAAAAGGACATCGCTTTCAGGGACCTGGGACTGATCGTTCTCGATGAAGAACAGCGATTCGGTGTCAAGCACAAGGAAAAACTCAAGAGCCTGCGCCGGACCGTGGACGTATTGACGCTCACGGCGACACCGATCCCCAGAACGCTTCATCTGTCCATGATGGGCATCAGGGACATCAGCGTGATTTCAACGCCCCCCGAGCACCGCCATCCCATCGTTACCTACATTTCCGAGTTCAATGAAACCGTGATCCGCGAAGCGGTCAGAAAGGAAATCGGCCGCGGAGGACAGGTCTTTTTCGTCCACAATGTGGTACGAAGTATCCAGCGGATCGCCGACAAGGTAAAGTCCCTTGTCCCGGAGGCCAGGGTCGATATCGCCCATGCACAGCTTCGGGAAAACGAACTGGAGGAGGTCATGCTCCGGTTCATCAACCGGGAGATCGATGTGCTGGTCTGTACCACCATCATCGAATCGGGGTTGGACATCTCTTCTGCCAACACCATCATCGTCAACCGTGCCGACCGATTCGGGCTGGCGCAGATGTACCAGTTGCGAGGACGCGTCGGTCGAAGTGAAGACCAGGCGTATGCCTATCTATTCATCCCTGGTGAAACCACCCTGAGCAAAGATGCGCAAAAGCGCTTGAAAGTGCTCATGGAGTACAGCGATCTTGGTTCGGGGTTTCAGATCGCCATGAGCGACCTGAAAATCCGAGGGGGCGGCACCATTTTAGGGGCATCCCAGTCGGGGCACATTGCCGCGGTCGGATACGACATGTTTTTGAAGCTGATGGAAGAGTCCATCGCCGAAATCAAGGGCGAGCCGGTACAGCAGCCTCTGGAGCCGGAGGTCAACGTCGACCTATCCTGCTTTATCCCGGAAGACTATGTGCCCAATATCGATCAGCGCCTTTCGGCCTATCGCCGGCTGGCAAAGTTCACCGAGCTTGCAGAAGTATCTCGGTTCAAAGAAGAGCTCGAAGATCGTTTCGGCCCCTTGCCGGAACCTGCAGCCAACCTTTTACTGAAAGTGATGCTTCGCCTGCTGGCGGGCCGCGCCGGAGTTGCCCGTCTGGACATGAACCACAGCCGGATGATGCTGCAATTTTCCACGGAGCATATGAAGCGCCCGGAGGCAGTGGTCGATCTCATTCAACAGTCCCAGGGTCGAAAGATTTTGACGCCTGACCAGGTGCTTGTCTGTGAACTGGGCAAGCGCAGGCGCACCGCGCAGATCGCTGAAGCGAAAAACATCTTGAAAGATATCGCTTATCATGTTAACTTGTAAATTTTAAGTAATTGATATTATTATTTTAATTGAGGCGGGTATGAAGGAAGTTGCAGGAAGAGACAGGTGCGGCGCTTTTGGGGGGACCTGCCGAATCGGATGCTTGGCAGTGGCCGGGATGCTGCTTCTGTCGGCGGCTTTTATCGCCGGATGCACTGATTCGGCCCCTGACCCCAAAGCGCCCTATCTGGTCCGCATCGGCCGTGACGCGGTTTCGGTGATCGAATACCGAAAGGCGCTCGAGTTGGCCCGGGCAGCCTACCCCTACAATGAGCTTCAGGTGCCTGAAGTGGATCGTGCGATACGGGTCCGGGTCCTTCGGGAGCTGACCGAAGAGCTGATCCTTCGTCAGCGGGCTCGTGAACTGGGGATATCGGTTACCGAAGCGGAACTAGAACAGGCGGTAAACCGGATTCGCTCTGATTATCCGGAAGATGAATTTCAAAAGACGATATTGGAAAACGCCGTGTCCTATGCAGCCTGGAAAGAAAAGCTCAAGGCGCGTTTGCTGATCCAGAAGCTGATTCGGGAAGATCTTGAAAATAGGATCCAAATTTCCGCGCAAGATGTGTCCACCTATTACCAGGCCCAACGTCGGACATTGGTCGAGGATTCAGAGCAGGAGGAGGCCTTGCCGCCCCAAAAGATGGACGAACGAATCGTAAAGGAACTCCGCCGGAAAAAAGCCGAAGAAGCCTATACAGATTGGATCGAGGCGCTTCGCGGAAAGTACCAGATCGACATCAACCTCGCCCAGTGGCAGCGGATCGAAGCGTCCTGATCGCACGGGCGAAGGAGGAATTCTTGCAACGATGAAAAGCGGAATGCTTTTTTGCAGACGATATGGATTGGCGATGCTCGTTTTGAGCTGCATGGTGTTTTGCACGACTGCCGGAGTTTCAGCCGCTTCGGAATTGGTCGACCGGATCGTTGCCGTGGTCAACGACGACATTATCCTGCTTTCGGAACTGGAAAAAAAAATCAAGCCCTATCACGAAAGGCTTCGGTCGATGGGCTATTCTCAGGAGCAGGAGCTGCAGATGCTCGTGGAGCTTCGAAAAGACATGCTTGACAATTTGATCGATGAGCGCATTACCGATCAGCAGGTCGACCGACTGGGCATTTCGGTGTCCCAGGAAGAAATCGACAAGGCACTTCAGCGCGTCAAAGAGATTCGGTCTTTAACGGGCGAGCAGTTGAGAGAAGCCATTTCCCGACAGGGGCTGACCATGGAGGAATACCGAAAACAGCTTCAGGAGCAGTTGCTGCGTTCCAAGCTGCTCGACTATGAAATCAAATCCAAGATCGTCGTCACCGAATCCGACATCAAGCAATACTATGAAACCCATCTGGAAGAATTCGGCGGCGAGAAGAAATACCATCTGAGAACCATCATCATGCGGGTGCCCTCTTTTGCCGATGAAGAAGAAAAATCCCGGGTGCGGAAAAAAATGGAGGAGGTCTACAACCAGTTGGAAAAAGGGGCCGACTTTGCCGAGATGGCGCGCCGTTATTCGGAGTCGAGTCTGGCTGCGGAAGGAGGCGATCTTGGCCTCTTTAAGATGGAAGAGATTGCACCCCGGTTCAGGGAGGCGCTGAAAGAAAAATCCGCCGGCAGCTACACGTCGGTGCTCGATACAGAGCAGGGCTATCAGATTTTTTTTATAGAAAATATCGTGGAGTCTCCTGCAAAGGCATTGAAGGAGGTCTCGGCCGAGATCCAGAATCGTCTATACCAGGAGCAGGTCAATGAGAAATTTTCTGCCTGGCTTGAAGATCTCCGAAAAAATTCTCATATCAAGGTGATTCAATGACGCAAAACAGCAGGCCATTGAGCTTCGGGCGATATCTTCGGTCTGTCCGGCGGGAAAAGGGACTTGACCTGGAAAGGATCTCCCGGGAGACGAGGATCGGCATCGAAACCTTGAATCTGATCGAACAGGAGGATCTTTCCGGACTTCCATCGGAAGTGTTCGTCAAGGGGTTTCTTCGCGCGTATGCCAAAGCGATCGGGGCAAATGGAGATCGGGCTGTGGAAGGATACCTTGAGAGCCTTGCCCGTCTGCAGAAAACCGAGCAGTCCGAGATGGACCTGAGCCGCTTGTCGAATCGATTCTGGTCCCGGCTGTTCATGGCTTTGGGGATTTTCGTGATCTTGATCGCAGGCTCCATTTCGGTCCTGTCGCTCTTGGATAAAGAAAATACGGTTCCAAAGACCCCGCCCCAGGCCGATTCGGAGGCGGCCAAGCCCGCGGCGGCTGTTCCATCAGAATCCGAACTGCCGCCGGAGAAACAGAAAAATGTCGAAGCGACCCCGGTACCCGAAACCGAATCAACGCCAAGGTCGTCTACGGAAGTCTTTGCCGAGGAGGACATCTTAAAAGAACGAGCGCCGGTTTCAGCGCCCTCTTCTCCGGCCGAGTCTCTTGCTGCAAAGCAAATTTTGCAGATCACAGCGGTGGAAGAGACCTGGATCAAGATCGTCATCGACGATGAAAAAACAAAGGAAGTCACATTGAAGCCGGGAGATCAGCTGGCCCTGGAGGCCTCGCTGGGATACGAACTCCTCGTGGGAAATGCCGCAGGGATCCGAATGACCCTGAACGGTGACACGGTCAAGCTCGATGGCAAGAAGGGTCAAGTCAGGTCGTTGATACTTCCGTAAAAGCGGTCGCTTCATGCAAAGACGAGCCCTTGCGGCATTCGGGATCATCCACAAAGCAAAGCGGCTGGAAAGCGGACGGATATGCAAACCGATCGGAAAATACTGATAGAAAGCATCAAGCGGCTTCTTCGGCGCGGCGCCGTGAGCAACCTGCGAAAGATCGTCAATAAAACCCATGCCGCCGATCTGGCCGTGGTCTTTCGCTCGTTGACACTCAGTGAGCAGCGGCGGCTGTTTGATCTCATCGACCGGGTTGAAACCAAAGGCGTGTTGCTGGAAGACCTGGACGAAGACACCTTGATGCTTTTGCTCGAGTCGATGGATCTGCGAAGCGTCGTCGATATCCTGGATTCGATGCCCAAGGACGATGCGGTGGACCTGATCGGGCGTTTGCCGGACGAACTTGCCGACGCCATTCTCGATTTTATGAAAAAATCAGGGTCCCAGGATGTAGAAGACCTTCTCGGCTACGACGATGAGACGGCAGGCGGTATCATGACGCCGGACTTTATCGCCCTTCGGGAGGACACCACCGCTGCCGAGGCCATCGAATCGCTGCAGAAAGAATACCAAGACGTGGAGATGCCTTTCTACCTCTATGTCGTGGACGAATACGGAAAATTGGTCGGGGTCAGCTCCCTGCGGCAGCTGGTGCTCACTCCCCCCGATCAGCAGCTCAGAGATTTCATGTCCACAGACGTGATTTCCGTCCGGACCCATGTCGACCAGGAAGAAGTGGCCAAGCTGGTCGCTCGCTATGACTTTCTTGCAGTGCCTGTCGTCGATGACACCAACAGGCTCGTAGGCATCGTAACCGTCGACGACGTCATCGACATTTTCAGGGAGGAGGCCACAGAGGATATCTTGAAAATGGCCGGTGCGGGCGAAGACTTCATCGAGACAAAGTCGGTTATGAAAAGCTCACGGATCCGGCTGCCATGGCTGGCGGCCAGCTGCGCCGGCGGCATTTTCGCGTTCATGATCATCGGTCACTTCGAGGGCAGCCTTCAAAAAGCGGCCTATCTTGCCGCCTTTATCCCTGTGATCATGGGCATGGGCGGCAACATCGGCACCCAGACGTCGACCATCGTGGTTCGGGGGCTTGCCACCGGGCGAATCCACCTGAGGGATTTTAGAAGCGTTTTATTCAAGGAATTTGCCACCGGCCTGATTCTGGGACTGGTGTATGGATCGCTGATCGCCCTGGCGGCGCAGTTTCGCTACAGCATCGCGGCTGCGGCGGTGTCAGTGGGTATTGCCGTTGTCAGTTCCATGACCGTCGCTGCCCTGGTGGGCTCTCTGGTGCCCATGACCTTTGCGCGCTTCAACATCGACCCGGCCGTGGCAACCGGCCCGTTTGTCACGACGGCCATTGACATCATCAGCGTCTATTTCTATTTCCAGATCGCCACCACGCTGCTAGGATTTTGACCGCATGTCGTCGCTTTCCTCGCCGGCCGTGTTGTTGAGACGGGTCGATCATGGAGACTACGATCTGATCCTGACCTTTTTCACTCCTTCCCGGGGCAGGCTGTCCGCCATCGCCAAGGCGGCCAAGAAAAGCGCCAAACGGTTTTCCGGAGTTCTAGAACTTTTTTCGGTGCTGGAAATCGTCTGCAGCTACGGCCGGAAAAAAGGGCTTCCAGTGCTACAGGAAGCTGCTTTGAAGCAAGGCTTTTCCGGCATCAGGGGTGATTTACTGCGAACCGCCTATGCAAGCTACTGGGCTCAGCTCATCAACGAATGGACCGAAGAGGGGCAGCCCGTCGATCCGCTCTACAAGCTTTTTCTTCGCTGTATGGACCGCCTGGACAAAGGGCAGGGGCCTCCGGCGGAAATTTCCCTGCTGTTTCAGGTTCGTTTTCTGGGCATTGCCGGGCTTGCGCCGAATTTCAGCGCATGCCGAAAATGCGGCCGCCCCATTGCATCGTTCAACGCCGCCGGCTGTTTTTTCGACATGACCGGAGGTGCCGTCGTTTGCGATTCCTGCGGTCCGGCAGAAGGCCGGAGCCTCGAACTGTCCAAGGGCACCGTCAGGCAGTTGCAGTGGATGCAAAAACGGGATCTGTCACAGGCCGAACGGATCCGGACCACCGCCCGGGCAATGGAGGAAGGAAGCCGGCTGCTGGAAACATTCGTCCCCTTTCATTTGGGAAAAGAACCCAAAAGCCTCCGATTTCTCCGCCAGATCCGCGGCGGGGTGCCTTAAGGCACTTTGGAAATCCTGGTCCTTAGGGCCAGGTCAAAGGCATCTGGCTTTGCCATCGCTGATGGAGATTGAAAAATTCGAATTTCGGATTT
>CBFCZJ010000038.1:0-18040 GCA_965602445.1 uncultured Desulfobacterales bacterium
AAAAGAAGAAAATCCCGGTGCACGAGCTTCCCGCCGGAAAGATTCGGCAAATGGCCGGCGACGCCGCCCACCAAGGGGTTGCCGCCCAAGTCGGGCGGTATCCATACGCACCGGAGCCGGACAGCTATGCCCCCCGGGCTGATTCGGTTTCGCCGCCGCTGTGGGTCCTTCTCGACGGCGTGGTCGACCCGCGAAACCTAGGGGCCATGCTTCGCACGGCTCTTTGTGCGGGGGTCGAGGGGGTGGTGGTGCCCAAGGACCGTGCGGCGCCGGCCACCCCGGCGGTTTCCCGCGCCTCGGCCGGTGCGCTGGAGCACGTGCGGCTGGTGCGGGTGACGAACCTGGCCCGCACCATCGAAGCCATGAAAAAAGACGGCTGCTGGATTGCCGGGCTCGACGCCGGTGCGGAGCAGAGCCTATTTGCCGCGGACCTGTCCGGCCCGCTAGGGCTTGTGGTGGGCGGAGAAGGAAGAGGGCTGCGCTCACTGGTGAAAAAGTGCTGCGATTTTCTGGTGCGGATCCCGCAGCGCGGGCCGGTGGGCTCTCTCAACGCCTCGGCCGCCGGCGCGGTGGCGGTCTACGAAGCGTTCCGGCAGAGAATGAAAAAAGAAAGTGCCTAGAGTGCCTAAAGTATGTAACTTTCTGTAATTTAAAGTCATTGTTATATAAAATAGATGGAGCGAAGCGGCGCTGCAACTGTAGTCACTCTAGGCACTTTAGGCACTCTATGCACTTTAGGCACTATGTCCTTCGTGGAATTTGCCATGGCCTCGATATGGACCCGGATCCTGCATGCCTCGGCCGACGCCATCTTTCCGCCCCGATGTCGGGTTTGCGGGGCCTTTTTTGCCCCCCCGGGGGACCGGCAGCGGGTAAAAGGGCGGCCGGCCGGCGATGAATCGATGGCAGGCCTTGTCGAGACGGTATTTTCGGGCCAGCTTTGCCCGGAATGCCGTCTGGGGATCGTTCCGGTCCGTTCACCGGTCTGCAGCCGCTGCGGGCTTCCGCTGGCCGGCCGATCCGGCGACGATCATCTTTGCCAGGACTGCCTCGATGGGCCGGCGGATTTCGTCCGGGCCCGGGCCGCGTGTGTTTGCGAAGGAGTTGTGCTGGCGCTTTTGCACCGCTTCAAGTACGGGGGATGTGTGGATCTGGCAGGCCCGCTGGCGGCGCTCTTGCAAGCGGCATTCCGGCGTCATTTTCCCGGCGGCGGCATCGATGCGATCGTTCCGGTTCCGCTGCATGCAAAGCGTCTTCGCAGCCGCGGGTTCAACCAGGCCGAACTGATGGTTCGCCGCTGGCAGGCGCTTCATCCGCGCGGCCAGGCTGACGGCATCCTGTTGCCCGGGGCGCTGATCCGCAGACGGCATACCCCCGCCCAGGCCGGTTTGGGGCGAAAGGAGCGCATGGTCAACCTGCGCGGCGCATTTTCGGCAGGGCCGAAGGACGAGGTTTGCGGGATGCGCGTGCTTCTGGTAGACGATGTCTACACCACCGGGGCGACCGTCGGCGAATGCGCTCGGGTGCTGGCCGGGGCCGGCGCCATAAGGATCGAGGTGCTCACCCTGGCCCGGGCGCTGTAGCCGACGGCGCTTGGGTGCGGCATTTTACGGCGAATTGGAAAGACATGGCTGGCGGGGAATCGGACGTGAGCGAATCGAAAAAATGGCTGTCCATCGAATCGATGGTCGAGGCGGCCGAAGCCCATCGCGCTGCGGGAGATTGCATCGTGTTCACCAACGGCTGCTTTGACCTGCTCCATGCCGGACATGTCCGATACCTTTCCGCGGCGCGGGCCGAAGGGGATCTTCTGGTGGTGGGGCTCAACTCGGATGCGTCGGTAAAGCGGATCAAGGCGCCGGGCCGGCCGGTGGTGCCTGAAAATCAGCGTGCGGAAGTGCTCTCGGCGCTGGCCTGCGTCGATTATGTCATCCTCTTCGACGAGCCGGACCCGGGCAACTTGATCCGGCAGATTGCCCCGGACGTACTGGTCAAGGGCGCGGACTGGTCCGAAGACCGCATCGTCGGAGCCGACACGGTAACGGCCCGCGGCGGAAAGGTGGTGCGCGTGCCGCTTGTTCCGGAGGTGTCCACATCGGCCCTCATTCGCCGGATCACCGAACGGTTCTGCTGAAAGTTTCTAAAATCGCTGACGCGATTTTAGAAACATGAGAAATGCGAATGAGATTCATGGGCAAAACTTTGCAGGAAACCGCCGGCGCCACCGGCTTATCCAGTATGAGGGAAAGTCGCAACGGTGATCTGCCCCGGCTGGAGTTCCCTTTGCTGGGATCTTCTCCGGGGCTGAGGCACGGCGTCTACACCCGTCTGGGAGGCGTCAGCAGCGGTGCATTTTCCAGCCTCAACATCGCTTTCGGGATCGGAGACGACCTTTCCGCTGTCGAAGAAAACCGGCGCCGGATCCAAGGCGAGATGGGCGGCATGACCCCGGTGTTTCTCCGCCAGCACCACGGCACCCGGGTGGTCTGTATGGGGGGCGAAAAGCAAGGGGAGCGGTCCGCCGAGGCGCCGCTTTACGCCGACGCGGTGATCACCAACCGGCCCGGCCTTCTGCTGGTGATTCAAGTCGCCGACTGCCAGGCGGTGATCATTTACGATCCGGTCGAACAGGTGGTGGCCAATGTTCACAGCGGTTGGCGGGGAAGCGTCGGCAATATCGTGGGAAAGACCGTGGAAAAGATGCAGCATACCTTCGGCTGCCGGCCGGAAAACCTGACGGCCGGAATCGGCCCCTCCCTGGGCCCGTGCTGCGCCGAGTTCGTCCATTACCGAGATGAGATTCCACCGTCGCTGTGGCGCTACCGTGTCGACGGCTTTAATTTTGATTTCTGGTCCATGAGCATCGATCAGCTCAAAGGTGCCGGCCTCGTCGAACGAAACATCGACGCCGCCGGCCTGTGCACCCGATGCCGGACGGATCTGTTCTACTCATACCGGGCCGAAAAGACCACGGGCCGGTTTGCCGCAGTCGCCGGACTCGCCGGCAAAGGCGGGCAAAGATGATCGATGAGCGCATGGAAATCATCGGCGCAGAACCGGTGAGCACCGACTGCTATCGAATGACGCTGCAGGCCCACATCGGCTATGCCGACGCCTGCCCCGGCCAGTTTGTGATGGTTCGGATTCCGGACGGGGTGACCCCCTTGTTGAGAAGGCCTTTTTCCATTCACCGGAGCAGGCGCCTTTCTGCTTCGCAAGCCGCCCTGGAGATCCTGTACCGGGTGGTGGGTAAGGGCACCCGGCGGCTGGCGGGCTGCAGGCCCGGAGACCGGCTGGACGTGCTCGGCCCCCTGGGGCGCGGATTTTCCGCCCCGCCGCCTTCCGGACCGCTGTTTCTGGCAGCCGGCGGGATGGGAGTCGCTCCCATGGTGTTTCTGGCAGACCGGCTTTGCCGGGACGAAAATCGACAGCGGGACATCCGGGTGTTTCTCGGCGGCCGAACCGCGGAAGAACTCCTTTGTCGGGACCGGTTCGAAGAGCTCGGCCTTCCGGTGGCGCTGACCACCGACGACGGGAGCGACGGCGATCAGTGCCTGGTGACCCATCCCATAGAAGCGCAGATTCGCCTCACCCCCCCCGGGATGATATACGCCTGCGGCCCTCCGGGCATGCTCAGCTGTATCGCCGGGTTTGCCGACACTTACGGGATCCGGGTAGAAGTGTCCATTGAAACCCTCATGGCCTGCGGCCTGGGGGTCTGCCTGGCCTGCGCCGTTGCCGACCGGCGCGATTCTCAACGATACCGCCACGCCTGTCTTCACGGTCCGGTGTTCGACGCCCGCGAGATTTTGCTGCCCTGAAAATCCCGGCCGGGATTTTCAGGGCAGCAAAATCTTAAAATTTCGGAATTGTAACCCAAACGAAGGAGCTGAATTGGGCCGCTGGAAATTTCCCCTACAACCGGGAAAAACTCGGAGCCAAGCGGCCGTAAAACCGAACAGGACCTTGATGTAGAAAAACAGGTGGGGATTGCGGCTCACGGTCCAACTTTGCGGTTCCCCCATCGCTGTTCGGTTCAACGAAAAATGGATTCCGCGGGAGCGGTTACCCGCGGGGAATCCATTTTTAATTGACTTGGCCGGGATCGTATGGTAGAGCCCACTTGGTTTTCACCGGGTATTCGATCGGGCCTTTGGTTTTTTATAAGGGCCTGAATTTATATGAAAAGAGAAAGTCGACGACAGCTTCGGGAGTACGCTTATTTCGCCAGTGTGGGGCTGTCGGTGGCCCTTTCGATCTTTATTGGGCTGTTCATCGGCCTTTACCTGGACCGGCGTTTCGACACAGCCCCGATATTTATGTTTCTTTTTTTAGGGCTCGGCATCGCCGCCGGCTACCGCAACATCGCCTTGGCGATTCGCAAAACCCGTAAATTTTGAGGCGGAAAAAGGGGTTCCGTTGAACATTGAGCAGCGCCTGCTGATATTCATCACCCGCGCCAACTGGATCGTACTGATCGCAGCCAGTCTCCTGTGTCTAGGCCTGGCCTCGATTTCCTTTACCCTGGGCGTGGTCGCCGGCGGGCTGATCGTCACGGTCAACTTCCATCTACTGTATCGAACCCTGAAACGGTCCCTGACCCCGCCCCATATTGCCTCCCATCACAAGGTGTTGGCCAAATACTACATCCGCTTTACCGTCAGCGGGATCATCATATTTTTTTTAATCTCCCGGCACATCGTCGATCCGCTGGGGCTGTTCCTCGGTCTTTCGGTCGTGGTCGCCAGTATCCTTCTGGCCACCCTGCTCGAGGTCAAAAAACTTATTTTCAAGGAGGCATTCTGAGGTGGAACATCCGTATCTCTTCCTGGTCAAGTTTTTCGAGGCGATCGGGTTGGGGCATTTTGCCCATGCCTACCCCCACGTGATCTATTCCTGGCTGGTCATGGCCCTGCTGATTATCGGCGGCGCCTTCGCCGTCAAGGGGATCAGCATGATTCCGAGCAAGGGGCAGAACTTTTTCGAAATCATCGTGTCGGGCATCGAGGAATTCATGGTCGAAATCACCGGTGACGAAGGCAGATGGCTCTTTCCCCTTGTAGCCACGATCTTCATCTACATCTTCATCTGCAACCTGATCGGACTGGTGCCCGGGTTTTTCCCGCCGACGGCCAGCCTCAATACCACGCTGTCCTGTGCGCTGGTGGTGGTCATCTTCACCCATGTGATCGGCATCAAGTACCACGGGGCCGGATACATCAAGCATTTTTTGGGGCCTGTCTGGTGGATGGTCCCGATCATCTTGCCCATCGAACTCATCGGACACCTGGCCCGGATCCTGTCTCTCTCGTTCCGGCTTTTCGGGAACATGATGGGTCACGAACTGGTGCTGACGATTCTTTTCGCGCTGGCCGGTGCCTTTTTTGCTCCGCTGCCGATTATGGCCCTGGGCATTTTCGTCGCCCTGGTGCAGGCTTTTGTCTTTTTCCTGCTGTCGATCATGTACTTTGCAGGCGCCATGGAGCACGCGCACTGATCACATCGCCGCCGCGGTTGTATCAACGTGTCGTGTGCCGTGAACCGTTGAATTCATGACATTGGGGGGATCCCCGCCCGGTGCGGGGTTTTGGAAGAAGTCTATAAAAATTCTAACAAGGAGGTAGAGTAGCGTATGGAAGCACAAGCACTGCAGTTTTTCATCGCCGCGGTCACGGCGGCCGGTTTTGGAATCGCCATTGCGGCCTTCGGTTGCGGCATCGGACAGGGCCTTGGTCTGCGGTCGGCCGTGGAAGGCATCGCGCGAAATCCCGAGTCTTCCGGAAAGGTCACCGTGACCCTGCTCATCGGTCTGGCCATGATCGAGTCGCTGTGTATTTACGCTCTGGTCGTCGCGCTGATCCTGATCTACGCGCATCCCCAGGCAGCGGCGATCGCCGGCTTGTTCACCGGCGGCTAATAGTTCGAAAACACCTCCAAAAAAAAACGGGGCATGCCGCTTGCGGCATGCCCCGTTTTTTTTTGTTGGGAAGATCAATATACTAATGGGTACTTTACGCACCCGCCATCAGCGCCGGCAAGGCACCGGAGAGTTCAGCTCGTAAAAAAACCTTTTGATCTCTGACTCGGCTACCAAATCATGTCGGGAGTGTAAGTTACTCCCCATTAAGTCAACTTTCAGGTTTCGTCTCCAGTGGAGCGAAATGGG
This sequence comes from uncultured Desulfobacterales bacterium, assembly GCA_965602445.1. Taxonomy (GTDB): domain Bacteria; phylum Desulfobacterota; class Desulfobacteria; order Desulfobacterales; family CAFBRK01; genus JAIPEL01. The sequence goes on from CBFCZJ010000038.1 coordinate 6,167, forward strand.
TGATTTGATGGCGGTATACGCTGTCTGAGCACCTTAGGATACCTTACATCAGCACACTCTGAGCGTTTCTTAATTGCCGCTGCCATTCAAACGCCACATTGATTTTAATGATATTTTGGCCTGCGCTGATGTTAGGCATCCTTTGGTGCGAGTTCGTATACCGGCAGCAAATTATCCATTTCGCGGTATCATGAATCCCGAAAGTTGAGTTATTAAGGCGCGAAGCGCATGTATGCGCATTTATTTTAGCACTCCCCTCAGATATTGACCGGTGTACGAATCGGGACTCGCAGCGATCTGCTCCGGCGTGCCGCAGGCGACGACCTGCCCGCCCCTGTCTCCTCCTTCCGGCCCCAGATCGATGATGTGGTCGGCCGACTTGATGACGTCCATGTTGTGTTCGATGACCACCACCGTGTTGCCGTTGTCCACCAGCCGGTTGAGCACGTCGAGAAGCCTGCGGATGTCGTCGGGGTGCAGGCCGGTGGTGGGTTCATCCAGCACGTAGACGGTGCGCCCTGTCCCTTTTTTGCTCAGCTCCCGGGCGAGCTTGACCCGCTGGGCTTCGCCTCCGGAAAGGGTCGCCGCCGGCTGGCCGAGGCGGATGTAACCGATGCCCACGTCTGCCAGCATCTGGAGCTTTTCGCGGATTTTGCCGATGTTGCGGAAAAACCCCAGCGCCTGGTTAACAGTCATGTCGAGCACCTCGGCGATGTTTTTGCCCTTGTATCGGACGTCGAGGGTTTCCCGGTTGTAGCGTTTTCCCCGGCACACGTCGCAGGGGACGTAGACGTCGGGCAGAAAATGCATCTCGATTCGGACGATCCCGTCCCCCTTGCAGGCTTCACAGCGGCCGCCCTTGACGTTGAAGCTGAATCGGCCGGGTCGGTATCCTCGGGCCCTGGCGTCGGCTGTGCGGGAAAACAGCTCCCGGATATGGGTAAAAGCGCCGGTGTAGGTGCCGGGATTGGAGCGGGGGGTGCGGCCGATCGGCGACTGATCGATGTTGACGGTCTTGTCTACGTGTTCGCTTCCTGAAAGCGCCTCGTGAGCGCCGGCCTGTATGCGGGCGTAAGTCAGCCGCCGGGACAGTGCCTTGTACAGGGTCTCCAGAACAAGGGTCGATTTGCCGGAGCCGGAAACCCCTGTTACGCAGACCAGGCAGCCAAGAGGAAAGGAGACGTCGATTTTTTTGAGGTTGTTGGCCGAGGCCTGCTTGATCAGCAGCGCCTCTTTCCGGCCGGTTCTTCTTTGCGGGGGAACGGCGATCCGGCACCGTCCGGAAAGATACTGGCCGGTGAGAGACTCCTGGCACTGCACCAGCAAGTCCGGGGGACCGGAGTAAATTACCCGACCGCCGTTGATGCCGGCACCGGGCCCCATGTCGACCACGTGGTCTGCGGCCCGGATGGTCTCTTCATCGTGTTCGACCACCAGCACGGTGTTTCCCAGGTCTCTCATCTGCAGAAGCGTCTCCAACAGGCGGCGGTTGTCCCGGGGGTGCAGACCGATGCTCGGCTCGTCCAGCACGTAGAGAACGCCCGTAAGCTTGGAGCCGATCTGGGTCGCCAGGCGGATGCGCTGGCTCTCTCCGCCGGAGAGGGTCTCGGCCGAACGGTCGAGGGTCAGGTAGTCGAGGCCCACGTCTTCCAGGAACCGGAGGCGTTCGCCGATTTCCCGGACGATCCGGGAGGCGATGGCCGATGCCTTCTCCGGCAGCGTCAGGTCGGTGAAAAATCGGCGGGCGGCGGCCACGGTCATGGCCAGAACCGAGTGGATGGCCCGCTGGCCGATCGTCACCGCACGGGCGATTTCATTGAGCCGGGCGCCGCCGCAGGCCGGGCAGGGGGTAAAGTTCATGTACTGCCGGATTTCCTCCCTTACCTGCGCCGAATCGGTTTCGACATAGCGCCGCTGCAGCCGGGGAATCAATCCCTCGAAGGGCCTCTGGAAAGTGATTCTCCGCTGGCCCTGTTCAAAGTAGAAGGCGATCTTTTCGTCTCCCGATCCATATAAGAGCACCTGCTGAAAGGACGGGGGAAGGGCCTTGTAAGGGGTGTAGATGTCGGTTCCGTAGTGGCGGGTCAGCGCATCGATATATTCGATGAACTGCATGGAGTTTCGGTTCGCCCACTCCGCCACCGCCCCTTCCCGTAGAGAAAGCTCGGGGTTGGGGATGATCAGCGCCGGGTCGAATGCCGAGGTCACGCCGAGCCCGTCACAGCGGGAACACGCCCCGTGGGGGGAATTGAACGAAAACGAAGACGGGGACAACTCCGGCAGCCGGACCCCGCAGTCGGGGCAGACCGCCTCCTCGCTGAACCGAATCGGTTCTCCGCCGAGCACGTCGATAACGACCCGGCCTTCGGCCTGGGCGGCGGCCAATTCCAACGAATCGGCCAGGCGATTGCGCATGGCCGGTTTGACCACCAGGCGGTCCACGACGACTTCGATGCGGTCCGGATTCGTGCCGGGGGGCAAGTCGGTTTCTTCCAGTTCGTAGATCTCGTCGCCGATCTTGATCCGGGCAAAGCCTTCCCGCTTCAGCCGCCGCATTGTTTTGCGAAGAGAACCCGCCGATGCGGTGGAAAGAGGAGACAGAATCAGCAGCCGGGAGCCTTGCCGAAGGCCCATGACCCGGTCGATCACCTCGTCCAGGCTCTGGGAAACGATCGGACGGCCGCATTTCCAGCAGTGGGCGATCCCGACTCGGGCGTAGAGCAGTCTCAGGTAGTCGTGGATTTCGGTCACGGTTCCGACCGTAGATCGGGGATTGTGGCTGGCGGTCCGCTGTTCGATGGCGATGGCCGGAGACAGGCCCTCGATCAGGTCGACGTCGGGCTTTTCCATCCGCTCCAGGAACTGGCGGGCGTAGGCCGAGAGCGACTCCACGTACCGGCGCTGACCTTCGGCATAGAGGGTGTCGAAGGCGAGGGTCGATTTTCCGGAGCCGGAAAGCCCGGTGACCACAATCAGCCGGTTGCGGGGGAAACTGACATCGACGTTTTTCAGATTGTGCTGGCGCGCTCCGCGGATGATGATTTCGTTTGTTTTCATATTTTAGAAATTCGAAGCATTTTTTAGAAATAAAAAGATTTTGGGCGAAAACGGTTTTGTCGATATCCTGTTCATAACGCCGAAGATACCGAAAATTTCTCACAAAACCCTGAATTTAAAAAACCCAGTATTTCAGGACAATTGAAAAGAAACTGCCGATAAATAAAGTGAATTCGGGTGGTTGATTTTTGTTAGGCTGACGTTAGAAAAGTAAATCTAAACTCCCACTGATCCGGTTTGACACCTTCAGACAAATTCTTTACAAACCGACTAACATTTTTTCCGCAGCATGTAATCTTTCATAATTCTTCCAAATCGGTTGATTTCAAACAGTTGACCGGTAGCTGTCTTCGATCCCTCATTGCCGAGGGATACTTTTTTGAGGATATTGGAGTCCAAAAGGCCATGGAACAGGTCTGGAGCGCAGTAAAGGCGAAGATGCAGCAGCTTGTGCCGGCCCACAGCTACCGGATGTGGATCGATCCGATCGAGTTCATGGAACTTCGGGAGCAGGAATTGGTCCTTTGCTGTCCCAACAGTTTTTCCCGGCGACGAATTCTGGACCAATACGGCAAACAACTCGAGTCTGAAGTCAGCGAAAAGATCGGTCGCAGCCTTTCCCTGAAGATCGAGATCTCCGAAGGCAACGGCGGCAACGGCAACGGCCAAAAAGAACATCATCAGTTGCCGCTGCCGAATCTCAACGGCCGGCCCCACAGCGGAAGGCTCCTTCGCAAAAACTTCACCTTCGACCAGTTCGTGGTGGGCGGCAACAACGATTTTGCCTACAGCGCCTCCCTGTCGTTGGCCTCCCGGAAAAATTGCCAGCAAAGCACGCTGTTTCTCCTGTCCGCGACCGGGATGGGCAAAAGCCATCTGACTCAAGCCGTCGGTCATCACATCCTCACCGAGCGGCCCTCGGAAAGGGTCTACTATATCACGGCAGAGGATTTTACCAATGAAATGGTCCATGCCCTTCGCCACGACAGCATCGACCGTTTCAAGGAAAAATACCGGACTCGCTGCGATGTTTTGCTGCTGGAGGACATCCAATTTCTCAGCGGCAAGGAGCGGACGCAGTTGGAGTTGGCCCTGACCCTCGACGCCTTGGCCGATGCCGGAAAGAAAATCATTTTTTCAAGCAGCTACCTTCCAACAGACATTCCCAAGATCAGCGAGGAACTGCGGTCCCGCCTGACGTCGGGACTCATTTCCAATATCGAGGCCCCGGATTTCCGGATGAGGCTCCGGATCCTGAAAAAAAAGACGGAAAACAACGGTTGCCCGATTCCCGAAGAGGTCCTGCATTTTCTGGCCAGTGAATTGACCGAAAATGTCCGGCAGTTGGAAAGCGGTCTTTTCGGCGTCGCCGCCAAAGCATCGCTGCTGGGTTCCAGAGTCGACGTGCCCCTTGCCGAGAGCGTGGTGAAGAACATCGTCCAATGCCGGAAGGCCATCACGGTAAATGCCATCAAAAAGCTGGTCTGCCGGCATACCCGGATTTCAGAAGAAGATCTGGTCTCGCGATCCCGCAAGCAGACCGTGCTCCGGCCGCGGCAGATCGCCATCTATCTTTCCAGAAAGTACACGGACCAGTCGCTGCAGTCCATCGGACGAAGTTTCAACCGCTACCATGCCACGGCCCTTCATGCCATTGCCTGTGTTGAGCGCGGATTGAAACAGGATCCCCGGATGCGGAACACCGTCGGGTTTCTCTGCCAGAAATTGGAATCCGGGAAACTCTGATCGTCAGGTTAATTGTTGTTGGAAAGCATGTCCTCAGAAGCCACAAGGTCTTCCAGGATTTCGAGGCGGGCATTTTGCTCTTTTTCGATACAGCAGCGCAGCCGAAGAGCACAGTGTGATTTACAGACGGCGTCTTGAATATCGAAATTGCCGAAGCATCCGAACCGATCGTCAAAGCAGTTGGTCATCCTCTCCTCTTTTTTCATTCTGATCTTTCTTCCGAGAGCAGTGAAACCATTTCCTCGTGGATCCGTCCGTTGGTGGCCAGCAGCTGCCCGGATTGGAGCCGGTAATCCTGATTGCTGAAGTCGGTCACCCGCCCGCCGGCCTCTCGGGCGATCAGTACGCCGGCGGCGGTGTCCCAAGGTTTGAGCCGGGACTCCCAGAACCCCTCGAAGCGCCCGCAGGCGACGTAGCACAGGTCCAGCGCTGCGCTGCCCAGCCGCCGCATGCCCTGGGCCGCCTCCAAGCATCGGATAAATCGGACGATGATCGGATCGGAGCAGGAGCGGATATCGTAAGGAAATCCGGTGACCAGCAGGCTTTCAGAAACCGGCCCGGCCTCAGAAACCGATATGGGGCGGCCGTTTAAAAACGCACCCCGATCGTGGACCGCGGTAAACAGCTCCTCTCCGATCGGATCCAGAACCACACCGACGAGAATTTTCTCATCCCGGGCAAAGGCCACGGATATGGAAAAGATTTCAAGGCGGTGGGCGTAGTTGGTGGTGCCGTCGAGGGGATCGATGATCCAGCGGTCGCCGCTGCTTCCATGGTCCAGTCCGCTTTCTTCGGCCAGGAAACCATGCTCCGGAAATCTGCTTCGGATCGAGTCGATGATGGCCTGCTCGGCCCCGGTGTCTGCTTCGGTGACCAGATCGTTGGTCCCCTTGTGCCGGATTTTTTCGATCCTTCCAAACCGGGAAAGAAGCACCCCGGCTCCCTTGAAAGCCGCGGCAACGCCGGTCCGCTTTACCTCGTCAAGGTCCATACGGCATCCCCTTTACAACTCTTTTCCTTGCCAAGTCAACCGCTAATCCCTCCGGCCGGGTCCGGAAGCGCATGGGCCTTCGCCCCCGGACGCCGCGGTTTCAGCGTCGTTGATCCGGCCGATGATTTTCGCCATTTCTTCGATCAAGAGCGCAAGGGTCTTCGAATCGATGGCCGAAATGGGGATTCCCCCCAGGCTTGCGGCAAGACCGGCGACTTGCTCCGGATCGAGCAGGTCCTGTTTGTTGAGCACCCGAAGGCAGGGAACGGCATCCAACCCCAGCTCGGAGAGGATCCGCTCCACCGACTCGATCTGGTCTTCCAGGCGGGGGTTGTGGACATCGATCACGTGAAGGAGAAGATCCGCACTTTCCAGCTCTTCCAATGTGGCGCCGAAGGCCGCCATCAATTCTTTGGGAAGGTCGCGAATGAATCCGACGGTGTCGGTGATGATCACTTCGATGTCTCTGGGAAATCGAAGCCTTCGGCTGGAAGGATCCAGGGTGGCGAACAGGCGGCTTTCGGCCAGTACGCTGCTGTGGGTGAGCGTGTTGAGCAGGGTCGATTTGCCGGCGTTGGTATAGCCGATAATCGATATGATCGGCAGCCCCCGCTTGTCTCTCCGGCTTCGCTGCCGGTGCCGGTGGCGGCTCACGTTTGTCAGGGATTTTTCCAGCTGGGCGATCCGCTCCCGCACCCGGCGGCGGTTGATTTCCAGTTTGGTTTCACCAGGGCCCCGTCCGCCGATGCCGCCGGTCAGCCGGGACATGGCGGTGTTTTTGGTCACCAGCCTCGGAAGAAGATACTGGAGCTGGGCCAGCTCCACCTGCAGCTTTCCCTCCCGGCTTTGTGCCCGCTGGGCGAAGATATCGAGGATGAGCTGGGTGCGGTCGATGACCTTCAGCTCGACCTGGTCCGTGATGGACCGGATCTGGGATGGATTCAGCTCCCGGTCGAAGACGATCAGGGTGGCCCCCTTCTGGAGGGCCTGAATCGTGAGCTCCCTCAGTTTGCCGGAGCCCATCAGGTAACGGGGATCGGCCTTCTGGCGCTGCTGCAGGACCGTTCCGATGACCTGGATTCCGGAAGAACGGGCCAATTCCCTGAGTTCGGCCAGAGAGTCTCTTGCCTGCTTCCGGGACTCGGTCGATACGCTCACCAAAAGCGCGCGCTCTTTTCCATCCTCGGCCCGGTAGCCCTCGCGGGCATGGGAAAGCTCCTGCTCCAGGGATTGGATCAGGTCCAGGCATCCGATATCCAGCCGATGGGGGGGCAGCGGATCGATGATCTGCAGGCCGGTTTCAAACTCATCGCCCGGCATCAGGTGTCCGATATGGACTTGGACCGGATCGCCGTCGTCGCCGACCTCCACTGCGCCCATCATGTCCAGCCGCAGCAGCGAGAGATCCGCCAGGTCGTCTTCGGTGAGCCCCTCGGCGCCCAGGTGCGTGTGGATGCAGCGCAGGCCCCGAAGCCGGCCGGGCGCCAGACGGTATTGGCTGAGATCCGGGATCACAAGCCCGTGGCGGTCTCCCACCAGGACATAATCGATCCGACCCCGCCGGTCGATCAGCAGCCCGATCTGTCGGCGGATGTCAGCCGAAAGACGGCTGATTTCACGGGTCAATTCGAAAGTGATCGGAAATCGGGGCGGGATTCGGCGGCGGTACAGGTTTTGCAGCCGCCGCAGCGGGTCGGCCTTCAGGCCTTTGGTATTGCCGAATATTTTTTTCACGACTCCCGGCTGCTCAGGTTGTCAAACCGCGTAAAAGAGTTGAAGAATTTCAGCTTGATCTCTCCGGTGGGTCCGTTTCGCTGCTTTTTGAGCAGGATTTCCGCGGTGCCCCTGTTGGGATTGTTTTCGTCCTTGTTGTAGACTTCGTCCCGATAGATGAAGGCCACCACGTCGGCATCCTGCTCCAGTGCACCGGATTCGCGCAGGTCCGAGAGTTGGGGGCGTTTGTCGCTTCTTTCCTCGAGCTTTCGATTGAGCTGCGACAAGGCCAGCACGGGAAGGCTCAGCTCTTTTGCCAGCGCCTTCAAAGACCGGGAGATTTCTGAAATCTCCAGATCCCGGCGTTCGGCCGATATCGGCGCCTTCATCAACTGCAGGTAGTCGATGATCACCAGCCCGAGCCCCTTGTCGAGCTTCAACCGGCGGGATTTGGCGCGGATCTCGGTGGCCGAAATGTTCGGTGAGTCATCGATGAAGACCGGGGCGTCGGACAAGGTTCCGGCCGCATCGGTGAGGCGCACCCAATCCTCCTGGCTGAAAAAGCCGCTTCGCAAACGGGAGGAGTCCACCCTGGCTTCGGAGCACAGCATCCGCATCGAAAGCTGTTCTTTGGACATTTCCAAAGAAAAGACCGCCACCGGCGTTCCGTGGTCTACGGCGGCATTGCGCGCGATGTTCAGGGCAAAGGCGGTTTTTCCCATGCTCGGCCGGGCCGCGAGAATCAGCAGGTCCGAAGGCTGCAGCCCGGAGGTCAGGCTGTCCAGGTCGGAAAAGCCGGTGGAAACACCGGTGATCAGCGCCTTGTTGCCCTGACGCTCCTCCAACGCATCAATATTTTTTTCGATGATCCGGCTGATGGGATGAAACGACTGGCGGTGCTTTCGCTCCGATACCTCGAATATGGCCGTTTCGGCAAAATCGATGATGTCGTCCACTTCGCCGCGGTCCTCGAAGCACCGGCGGGCGATCTGGTTGGCCTGTTCGATCAACCGCCGCAGGGCGGCCTTGTCGTGGACGATCCGGGCGTAGTATTGGGCATTGATGGCCAAAGGGACGGTATCGACCAGGCGGGCGAGATAGCCGGCGCCGCCGATCTCCTCGAGTTTCCCCTTTTCCTTGAGAATGTTGGCCAGGGTGACCAGGTCGACCGGCTCGTTTCGGGTGAACAGTTCGGTAATGGCGGAAAAGATCCGGCGGTGGGCGGTTTTATAAAAGTCCTCCGGGGTCAGGATCTCGATGATGTCCAAAAGGGTGCTGTTGTCTACCAGAATCGCGCTCAGCAACGATTCTTCCGCCTCCAGGTTCTGGGGCGGGATATGGTGGAAGGAGGGGTCTGTCGCGCCTTTTTTTTGAGGATCGGCCATGGGTGATCTCCCGACGGTTGCCGTTGAAATCTTGGCCAACGGCTCCGATGCGGTTCAAGGAAAGGCAGCGGTTGCTGGGTTGACTGGTTGTTTGGTTGAATGGTCGATTGGGCAGCCGGATGGAGTTTCCCGGTCAATGACACCCCACTCGACCACTCGACCATTTGACCAATATCGTTGATATCGGGCGCCAAAGGGCTGCACGGCCTGCGAGAATTGCAAACAAGACCCGGAACCGGCCTACAACTTAATCCGCGGGCACGACCTCGACAGTGATTTCCGGTTCGACTTCCGAATAGATGCGAATCGGAACTTGAAACGTTCCCAGGGTTTTGATCGGCTCGATGAGCAGCACCATCCGCTTTTCGACGTCGATATCCTGCTCGGCCAGCGCGTTGATGATTTCCCGGACCGAAACCGACCCGTAAAGCCGGTCTTCTTCGTGCACCTTGGCCGGAATCGTCACGTTCACCCCTTGCAGACGTTTGGCCATTTCCTCGGCCGCCTGCTTCTCCTTTGCCAGCTGCAGTTCGACCTTTTTCCGCTCATGTTCGAAAAGGCTGCGGCTCTGCGGGGTGGCCAGTACAGCCTTGCCCTGGGGCAGTAAATAGTTTCGGGCGTAGCCCTTGGCCACGTCGACTTCGTCGCCGATCAGCCCCAGCGATTCAATGGTCTCTTTCAGTATCACTTTCATCTGCGATCCTCCAATGCAAGGCGGCTTCGGCAAGCGGGTGCCGGTCAGCCGTTCTGATGTGCCCCCAGTTTCCTGAAGTCAACCCACATATCGAAAAAACCGAGCCCGATGATCAACAGCAGCAGAAACTGCTGCAGGCCGATCAGGCTGTATAGGATAAAGCGCAGCGCCCTGGGAAACTTCTTTTTCTCGAAAAGAAACGAGACGATGGCTATTCCCTGAAAAAAATAGACCGTCATCAGCACGATCAAGCCGTTTATCCCGATGATTTTCAGCGGGGTGACCGGCAGCAAAAGCATGGCGCCGCAGCCGATGGCCGCCCATACCAAAGGCTCCGGCGAGCGCCACTGGTTGAGCGGACCGAACTCGGGCACCGGGATCTTCCGCGCCTGGAACAACGACCGGGAAACCAGCAGACACGCCCAGCTGATCAACAACGAGCCGGCCGCCGCCATCGACGGCAGCACCCGCACCAGCGCAAAGCGGATTTGCTCCAGGGACCCCTCGATCTGGTCGACGATCTCAAGCGCCGCGCCGCTTTGGCGGTAAAGCTCGAGGGTCAGCCGAAGGTTTTCAGCCACATAGTCGCTGACAAGACTCACCGGGCCTTTGCCGGCCAGGAGGCTGAAGATCAGCAGCCCGGCGACGACGGCCCCAAAGGCGGCAGCGGCCGACCGGAGCAGGGTCTGGTCGACGGAGAGTCCTTTCTCATAAAGCTCTCCGAGCACGAAGCCGATCATCAGAAGCCACAAACAAAACAACAGGTCGACGGCTACGGTGCCGATCATCGCCGCCATGATCGCCGCACTGACCCCGGCAATGATCACCGCCGGCTTTCTGCCGAGCTTCACGCGGTAAAAAAGCACCGGCAGCGGAAGGATAATGGAGCAGAAAAATCCGATGATCGTCAACCGGAAAACGGCAGCGAAAATCAGGATGGTGGCCCCAATACCGGTGGCGATGTCCCTGGACGGAGCCATGGTTCGCGGCACGCTTCTACGCCCTCCTTGGCGGCGGCGCCGTGGCGCCGCATTTGGCGGAAACAGTCCGGACGGGCGGGTCAACGGGGGCTGAAGTCCTGCTCCTTCACAGGTCGATGCTGCCGACATAGGGCAGCAAAGCGATGGTTCTGGCCCGCTTGATTGCCTGGGTCAGGGCCCGCTGATGCTTTGCACAGGTGCCGGAAATGCGCCTCGGAATGATCTTTCCCCGCTCGGTGATAAAGTATCGGAGCGTTTTGGGGTCTTTGTAGTCGATCGCCATATGGCTGTCTGCACAAAATCGGCAGACCTTGCGTCGATGGAAGATTCTTCTCCGGTATCCGCCTTTGCGTTTTCGAGACCGAACGGCTGCCATGATTACGCTCCCTCCTTGACTTCGCTTTCGCTGGTGGACGCCGGTTTTTCTTCGGCCGTGTCGGTATCCGCCTCAGGCTCGGCGGCGGATTCGGAAGACTCGGCTGCCGGCTCCGGGGAAGACGCCTCGGAGGGCGCTTCTGGTTCGGATTCAGCGGGTGCCGAAGGCTTCACCGCCTCGGGTGCGGGGGCCTCTGCCGCCTCGGGTGCCGGGGCCTCTGCCTCCTCAGGTGCGGGGGCCTCTGCCTCCTCGGGTGCGGGGGCCTCTGCCGCCTCGGGTGCCGGGGTCTCTGCCTCCTCGGGTGCCGGGGTCTCTGCAGCGCTTTCGGCCTCTTTGCGTTCGGCCTCTTCCTGAGCAGCGGCCGTCTTCTCGGCTTCCTTGCGGGCCGCCGCTTCCTTGAGCGCTTCGACGTCGGGGTTTTCGTCCAGGAGCACCGTCATGTACTTCAATATCCGATCCTCGATGCGCATGTTGCGCTCCAGTTCGGTGACGAGATTTCCGCTGCCGCAGTAATCGATCCGGAGGTAAAACCCACGGGGCTTTTTCTTGATGGGATAGGCCAGCTTCCGGGTGCCCCATTCATCGTTTTCAACGAGATACCCGGATTGGCCGGCGATCAACTCTCCGAACCGGTCGAACAGTTCGGTTCGTTCCTGCTCGGCGACGTCCGGGTCGACGATCACCATGGTTTCATACCTTCTCATGTTCCCTCCTTGTGGATGTAAAGCCCCGGGAAAATTCCGGAGCAAGGACCGGGAGTAAATCCTTCCTATTATTCTTGCGGCGCTGCCGGTGTCAAGGCACGCTTTTGCCGCACCCAAAAAAAAAGGTCAGCTTCCGGCAAAGCCAACCTGAATCAGGCATGGTGGTGGGCCGTGAAGGAATCGAACCTTCAACCTACTGATTAAGAGTCAGTTGCTCTGCCTAGTTGA